>DAIDKD010000005.1 GCA_027451065.1 Bacillaceae bacterium
ATTCTCGTTTCAGTGGTCTAATCGGATGGTATACTGTATTTGCATAGGGAAAGTCTGTCAATTTATCTGCTGCTTCTATCATTTCACTAGCCAGCTTTTCAGCCGCTACTGGATTCGACAGCTCATGGCTTATATACCTTGCAATTTCTGTCATGTCCTGTACTGCGATTGGCAGATATTCTAACCTGTACATAAAATTATTCTCCGATAACTTCTTTCATTGCTTTTAACACGTCCTTGGATGAGAAACGTTGCTCTGTTGCTTCTGCTTCACGCTCTGCTTCCTGGAGCTTTGCATAAACTTCGCTTTCAAATTGCAGATTTTCATATGCTTCCATGCTCAACACCACCATATCGCCAAAGCCATTCTTTGTGAGGAACACAGGTTGTGCTGTTTCATGTACTGTCTTTGAAATTTCAGCAAAATTATTTCTTAAATCTGATACTGGTCGAATCATATTCATGGGAAACACCTCCGTTACTATTTTATGTATATTTTAGCGTAATTATGCTAAAAATTCAAATAGAACAATAAGCTTACAGTGCGACATATCAACATGCTTTCGCTACTGGTGATGCGTTTGCCGAATACGAAACTGACCACCATACAGGCATGAATATAGTAGAAATCTCCGAGGAAATATATACCTATACAAGTGGGTATCCGTTTTTAGTATCAGCCATTTGTAAACAGATTGATGAAGAACTTGACCAAGATTGGACGGTAAATGGGGTTAGACAGGCAGTTCAGGTTCTAGTAAAAGAAAAACACACATTATTTGATGATCTATCTAAGAATCTGGAAAACAACAAAGAACTATATGATCTTATCTATGATGTCTTAATAATAGGGCGAAAACGAACTTTTATAATTGGCAATCCGACGATAGAGCTAGGTGTAAGGTATGGATACATCAAACAGTCGGAACAAACGATAAGGGTTTCAAACAAAATATTTGAAATTATCACTTGTAATTATTTTATCTCAAAATATAAATCGCTGAGCCCTATTCAAGTCAAAGGTGTACTGTAAAACGATATTGTTGAACGTGGACGATTTCATATGGATCTATGCTTGAAAAAATTTGCCCAGCACTATGGGGAACTCTTTACGGAAAAGAATCGCGAGTTTTTGGAAAGCCATGGCCGTATGCTTTTTCTTTCCTATTTAAAACCATTGCTGAATGGGAGAGGCTTCTACCATATAGAGAGCCAATTTACAGACATGAGGCGGGTGGACATTGTCGTGGACTTCAGGAATGACCAATTTATTATCGAGTTAAAACTATGGAAAGGCGAGACAGCGAAGGAAAAAGTATATGAACAGTTGCTTGGTTATGCGAATTCCAAGCATAAGGATAACGGGTATCTACTTACGTTTGATTTTCGCAAGGATAAAAATAAGGAATGTAAAGCTGAATGGATTCAAACGGGTGGTAAATATATTTTTGATGTCATTGTATGATTGAATTGCTCCTTCAGTGGTAGTAGTGTTTGTCGGGGATAAATGCGTCAAAAATGTAGAGGTGGAGTAAAAAATAAGCCAGACTATCTAAAAATAAGCTTTTTTAGATAATCCGGCTTTTTCATTCTTTCGAGGTTTCAAGGTGAGGTGTAAAATAGCCACCTTTGTAGTAGCTTTAAGCTGAATAATTTACATTAAGCTTCAATCGAGCGAATTAAGTTGACCATTTCAATAGCTCCCATAGCACTCTCGAAGCCTTTGTTTCCAGCTTTCGTTCCAGCACGTTCAATTGCCTGTTCAATATTTTCAGTGGTGAGGACACCGAACATAACTGGAATATCTGCATTTAATGAAACGTGAGCAATTCCTTTAGAAACTTCACTGCACACATAGTCATAATGTGTCGTGCTCCCACGAATGACAGCTCCGAGACAGATAATCGCATCGTATTTTCCACTTTTCGCCATTTTCGCTGCAATTAATGGGATTTCGAATGCTCCAGGTACCCAGGCAACATCAATATTTTCGTCTTGCACATCGTGACGCTTCAGGGCATCGATTGCTCCTGATAGAAGTTTTGATGTGATAAACTCGTTAAAACGAGCGGAGATAATTCCTACTTTCATTTCTTTGCATACTAAATTTCCTTCAAATACATTCATGATGAACGCTCCTTTTTATTAATAATTTGTCTAGCTCCAGCGCCTAGCTTCCCGTCATAAAATAACCTTCCCACCGTAAAGTCAAAAAGCGACTTTAGGTGTGAAGAACATTTTCCGAGGGAAGCTGTTCAAGGCGCTTGCGCTTTTCTTAATAGTTTAATAGATGACCCATTTTTTCTTGTTTCGTTTTTAAATAAGGTAAATCGTGGATAGTGGCTTCCATTTGGATAGGTACCCGTTCTGTGATTTCCATTCCAAAATCTGATAATTGATATAATTTATCAGGATTGTTAGTGAGTAGACGAAAAGTTTTTACATTTAAATCACGTAATATTTGAGCGCCAATATAGTATTCCCGCTGGTCGCCTTCGAAGCCAAGTGCCAAGTTTGCCTCTAACGTATCCATCCCTTGGTCTTGTAACTCGTAAGCGCGAAGTTTGTTAATGAGGCCGATGCCTCGCCCTTCTTGGCGCATATAGAGTAAAATACCTCGTCCTTCTTTTTCAATCTGAGCCATTGCTGCTGCAAATTGTTGCCCGCAGTCACAACGTAAAGAGCCAAATGCATCTCCCGTTAAGCACTCAGAGTGAATACGGCATAATACATTATTCCCATCTGTAATGTCTCCTTTAACCAGGGCAATATGGTGTTCCCCATTCAGTACGTTTACATATCCATGAGCTTTGAACTCTCCATATTGAGTGGGCATATCTGTGACAGACACACATTTTACTAAGTTATCGTGCTTTTTACGGTATTCCTGTAAAGCTTTAATCGTAATAAACTTCATGTCCCATTTTTGTGCTAATTTAATGAGTTCAGGAGTGCGCATCATGCTTCCATCTTCTTGCATAATTTCACAGCATATCCCACATTCTTTTAACCCAGCAAGGCGCATTAAATCAACTGTAGCCTCCGTATGACCGTTACGCTCCAAGACTCCGTTTGGCTTGGAGATAAGCGGGAACATGTGACCAGGTCGTCTGAAATCTTCAGGCTTCGCATCTTCATCGACACAAAACCTGGCAGTCACTCCTCGTTCCATGGCGGATATTCCAGTAGTGGTGCTCACATGATCCATAGATACGGTAAAGGCAGTTCCGTGGTTATCTAAATTATCAGTTACCATATCTGAAAAGTTAAGCTTTTGAGCAAGCTGTGCCGTCATCGGCATACAGATGAGTCCTTTTCCATGGGTAGCCATAAAATTAATATTCTCTGTTGTGGCAAATTCTGCTGCACAGATAAAGTCTCCCTCATTTTCTCTGTCCTCGTCATCTGTTACTAAAATAATTTTTCCTTGACGTAAATCTTCAAGGGCTTCTTCAACTGCATGAAATTCAAACATGTTTTGCCTCCTCTCTAGTAATCGAATTTCAATAAAAATTCTTTCGTGATATTACTGTTTTGTTTCGGCTGACCTAGCAGCTTTTCTACATACTTTCCGATACAGTCCACTTCTAGATTTACCGTACTTCCGATTCCCTTTTCCCGTAAGTTAGTATGCTGGGCAGTGTGGGGAATAATAGAGACGCTAAAATCATTTGGCGTTATGTTTGCAACGGTAAGGCTAATGCCATCAACAGCGATAGAGCCTTTTTCAATGATGTATCTCATAATAGCGGGAGTAGTTCGGATTGTATACCAGATGGCATTATCATCCTTTTTCACCTTAGTAATCACGCCAGTTCCATCAATGTGGCCAGAAACAATATGACCACCAAATCTACTTCCCATAGCCATGGCTCGTTCTAAGTTAACGGAACTCCCAATTTTTAAATCGCCAAGTGAGGAGCGATTCAGTGTTTCATGCATCACATCAGCATGAAAGGAATTGGATGTAAATTCTGCCACCGTTAAACAAACACCGTTGACGGAAATACTGTCACCTAGCTTCACATCATGTAATATTTCTTTTGCACTGATAGTGAAGGTGGCAGAATGTGTGCCTTTGCGAAGAGACTGAATTGTTCCAACTTCTTCTATGATTCCTGTGAACACGCTATCACCTTGCTTTCTAACAAAATATCATTTCCTAATACTGTTACAACAGGTTGAGACAACATAAACGCCTCTTCTGGAGTATCGATTCCTAAACCGCTAATAGGTGACATGGCCTCGCTTCCGCCAAATAATTTCGGTGCGATATAAGTTTGCACTTTTTGAACAATGCCACTTGCTAATGCGGACCAATTTAAAGTGCTGCCACCTTCTAGTAAAATACTATCGATGTTTTTAGAACCTATTTTCTCCATTAGTATTTTTAAATTGATATGGTTATCTTCAAGAGGGACGACAAGAATTTCACACCCTGCTTGTTCATATGGTTCATGACGCTTTCTGTCTGTACATGAAGTTGCCAAAATAGTTGGTACGTCCTGTGCTGTTGTTACAACTTGTGATGTCAACGGGGTCCTTAAGTTCGTATCACAGATAATGCGAATTGGATTTCTTCCATTTGACAATCGACATGTTAATAGGGGATCATCTGCGAGCACAGTGCCGACCCCTACCATAATAGCTGCGTAACGTCGCCTATCTTCATGAACTCGTTGTCGTGCCTGGTCACCTGTAATCCATTTTGATTGACCAGTGTAAGTGGCAATTTTTCCATCCATTGTCATAGCGTACTTCATGACAACGTAAGGAGTTTGAGATTGGATATAATGAAAAAACACTTCATTTAGCTTATCGCATTCATCTTTCAGGATACCTGCTGTTACTTCAATCCCTTTATTTCTTAACAGTTGAATACCTTTACCGGCTACCAACGGATTCGGATCAAGTGAGCCGATGACAACTCGTTGAATGCCACTTTCAATAATGGCATCTGTACAAGGCGGAGTCTTTCCGAAATGGCAACAAGGTTCCAGAGTTACATATATTGTAGCCCCTTTCACCGATTCTTCACAGGAGGCTAGAGCGTTACGCTCAGCGTGAAGACCACCATATTTCTCATGCCAACCTTGTCCAATTATTTTTCCATTTTGAACAATGACTGATCCAACCATTGGATTGGGATTCACATGACCATAACCTTGCTGAGCTAAGTTTAAGGCCAGCAACATATAGTCTTCGTCTTTCAAATCGACCCCTCCTCAAAAATAAAATGCCTTGAATCAATCATTCAAGGCATTTGTAAAAAACATCATTTTTGTATGCATAGGAAAAGAGTTCATTTCCATGTGTCGCTTTTGTATGTACTGAGAGTTGCGTAAAGAAAGGTAAGGCTAATCCATACCTATTGACCCCAATAAACGAAAAAACTCTAAAATGAAAAATTCACTTTAGAGCAAAGCTTAACAGAAACAACAAAAAAATATGTGCTTTCATCATCTTCTTTCATCCAGACTATACTGTCGGCTTCGGAATTACACCGAATCATGCCATACGGCTCGTGGGCTATACCACCGGTAGGGAATCTCACCCTGCCCTGAAGATTGTATTCAATTTAAGTAAATTTTATATAAGATTGAAAAAAATGTCAATAGTTGTCGAAAAATTTTATATTAAAATAGAGAAGGATGGTTACTATTCAGTGCCCTACACAAAAACAAACGGCTAAGAGGGTTAGGCAGGCAGTTCAGGTTCTGGTAACAGAGAAGAACAAATTATTTGATAAATTATCAAAAAATCTAGAAAAACTCATTGTGATAACGCTTCGAAAATTCTGACACAAAAGCTCGTTTTTTGTCTAATGATATTATTGGAGTTTTGCTCATGTTTGTAGCATAATATAGCTATATTGGGCGAGTTTCCCGAAAAATAAAAACTACTGTGGAACAGCAGTTGAGTTGATAACTAAATAATTTTAAAAAACTACATGATAATATGCATATGGGTTGAAAAACGTTAACAAAGCAAGGGGAAAGGTGGAGGAAATCATGAAATTATATTTTTTAAAAAAAACGAAGAGAAAAATGAAAAAAACATTTTTCTTATTTTTGTCCATTCTATTTTTCTGTTATTCTATCCTTCCTTCACTAGGTTCAGCGAGAACAGCATCATCTATTGATGACCAGATTTACTACAGTGAAGAAAGTGCAATGGAAATAGAGTCTATGGCTGAGGAAGAACCAGAGACAGAGTCTGAGCCTAAAAGTCAAGAGGCATCTGAAGAAGATAGGACACAGTATGATTCGCAACCTGAAACAACGGAAGAAGTGCAGGAGTGGATTGATACGTATTTAGATGCAGATAACGATCCAAAGGAGAAACCTAACTGGGAAAAAGAAGTGAAAGAGGATCTAATGCCTGAAGGTTGGAAGTGTGAATTCGTAGAAGGGGGAGATGAATATTTTGAAGCAGATTATTACACAATCGCCCTTGATTACGATCCACAACCAGAGGAGATAGAGGAAGTTCGAGAATTAATTGAAAATTATGTCTACTATGATCTTGACGAAAACAAAAGACCGAATTGGGAAGAAGAGGTAGAGGAAGAAATCATCCCTAATGGCTGGGGAATTGAATTTGTGGAAGGCGGAGATGAAACTTTTGAAGCGGATTACTACACAATTTCCACTAACTATGACTCGCAGCCGGAAAAAATAGAGGAAGTACGAGAGTGGATAAAGAGTTATCTAGATTCAGATAAAGACCCAAGTAAAAAGCCACATTGGGAAAAAGAAGTAGAAGAAAAAATGATACCAAATGGTTGGGAGATTGAATTTGTCGAAGGAGGAGACGAACACTTCGAAGCGGATTATTATTCAATTTCTCTTAAATACGATGCACAACCAACAACGATAGAGGAAGTGCGGGAGTGGATTAAAAATTATCTAGAGTCAGATAAGGATTCAAGTGAAAAACCTCATTGGGAAAAAGAAGTAGATGATGAACTCATACCGAATGGTTGGGAAGTTGAATTTGTTGAAAATGGAGACGAGAATTTTGAAGCAGGCTACTATACAATCAATCTCGTTTACGATCCGCAACCGAAAACGATAGAGGAAACGCAGGAGTGGATTGACAATTATGTAGACTCAGAGAATGACCCAAGCGAAAAACCGAATTGGGAGGAAGATGTGAAGGGTGAACTCATGCCTGAAGGATGGGAAACTGGCTTCGTTGAGGGTGGAGATGAAACTTTTGAAGCAAGTTACTTTACTATTTTTCAGTTGGAGGGAGAAGAGGAAGAAGTAGTTGAGGGGGAAGAAGAATCAGAGGAAGAGGTTGAGGGAGAAGAGTTAGAAGAAGAGACTTTTGAATATGACAAGCAGCCGACAACGAAGGAGGAAGTACAGGAGTGGGTTGATAAATTTGTGAAATCACGCTTTGACCCAAATGCAAAGCCTCATTGGGAATTTAATGTAGACAAAAACTTGATGCCAAAAGGTTGGAAAACAGATTTTGTTGCAGGCGGGGATGAGTATTTTGGATTGAGTTATTATTCGATTTTTGCTGGGGTGGCGGCGAGTGCTGATATTATTAGAACGGTAACGAATGAAACAGAATTTGGTACTGCAATAAGTGATATTAATAACAATACAGGTGGAATACACACCATCACTATTACAAACAATTTTTCATTAGGTAATGTGTATAAAATAACCGGATTAAATGATGTTACGATTACAAGTTCTGGTGGCTCTACAATAACTGCAAGTAGTTCAAGACATTTTGAAATAGAAAATGGCGCTAAGGTGACCCTTGCCAATATTACTCTGGACGGTGGAGATACTAGAGGAGGGATAGATGTACTTGATGGCGGTTCCCTTGTCATGAATGATGGAGCCATTATCCAAAATTGCTACGCTGCACTCGGCGGAGGCATTTTGCTTCACGGTGCTGGGAGTTTCGAGGGTGCAGAGGATGCAAAGAAAGCTGAAAATCCATCTCCGTCTAGTACGTTTATCATGAACGGCGGTCAAATTATCGACAATACATCTGGAGGGGGCGGTGGTGTACTTGCTCGGTTCAACTCTAAGTTTGTTATGACAGGCGGAACGATAAGTGGAAATGATGCAGATGCAGCGAATCCTGTTGCTGCGTATGCATATGCAGGGGGGGTAGGAGTAGAGTTTTCAACATTCGAGATGTCCGCTGGAGAGATAAGCAACAACACAGCTGGATTTGCTGGTGGAGGTGTTACATTAGGATACGGTTCTGAATTTACGCTCAAAGGGGACGGTAAGATTTTCGATAATACCACTCAGCAATTTGGTGGAGGTGTGGTTATCGGAGATAGAACTCTCGAAGTAGCCACTATTAATGCAGATTATAAAAAAACTTCTACATTTATAATGGAAGGTGGAGCTATTTACGAAAACCATGCTACGAAAGAAGGTGGAGGTGTAATTATCACCTCTAGTGTTTTCGAGATGTCTGGTGGAGAGATAAGCGATAATAAAACAGAGAATGCTGGTGGCGGTGTCTGGGTAGGAGCATACCTCGATGGTGGTGACCCAAGTGAGTTTATCATGAGTGGTAATAGTAAAATTATTAATAATACCACAAAGGTTGGGACACCTGATCCTAGTCAGCAGGCTCATGATTATTTCAGTGTTGGTGGCGGTGTAATGGTTGATGATGGAAGTACCTTTAGGATGAAGAAAAGTACTGGTGGTGATGCTCCTGAGATTTCCTACAATTCATCGTATCATCATGGTGGTGGGGTGCATGTACAGGGAGTAAGTAAATTTTATTTGGAAGAAGGAAAAATTTCACGCAACACTTCTAGTTATTCTGGAGGTGGTGTCTATGTAGGTTACCAAAACTTTGTAGTTGGTAACGACCCAGCGACTATGGATGACTCAGAATTCTATATGTCAGGTGGGACGATTGAATGGAATGAAACTACTTTTGATCCTGCTGTTAATAGAAGGTTCCTCTACGGAGGCGGTGTGCATGTTGATAAAGGACATTTTAAAATGTCTGGCGGAAATATTTTGAATAACATATCAGGATTCTGTGGTGGTGGAGTAAGTATAGCTAGTGGTAATTTTAATATGACAGGTGGTACCATCAGTGGTAACAATACAGATTCTACATCTATTGAAGATAGATACCACGAGGTACAGACAAATGGAGAACTTGATGAAGAATCCTTATATACGTATGGTGGAGGTGTCTGGGTTGGTCGTTCGTATTATAGAAATGATCCAGATAATGTACCGCTAAGTACATTTGATATGTCAGGAGGTACCATTGGCGGTACGGCTCTTCATAGTGGAAAAAGCAATGATAATAACACTGGTAGAGGAAACTATGCAACTGAAAGTGGAGGCGGGGTATACATTTCTCGTGGAGTTACCTTTGAGATGTATGGAAGTGCTAAAATAACCTTCAACCACACAGAAAAAAGAGGTGGAGGAGTATACACAAGCCATGGTTCAGACTGGAGTGGAAGCTATAGCTCTCCTGGTTCAAAACCTGCAACAAGAGTGGCGAGTACATTTAACCTAGGTAAAGGAACAGATGGAGACGCCCCTATAATTAGCGATAATGAAGCTAATTTAGCTGGCGGTGGAGTGTACGCTGGCACAGGAACGAGATTTAACATGCGGAGTGGTGCCATCACCAAGAACAGTACCAAGGATAGAGGTGGTGGCGTAGCCCTTTTACAATGCTATTTCAATATGAGTGGCGGTGAGATTTCGAACAATACATCAGTGGATAGAGGGGGTGCACTCACAAATGTATATTCAATATTCGAAATGACTGGTGGAGAAATCACTGGTAATAAAACGAATAACGAATCTGGTGGTGTGTATGTTGGGGGGCATACTGGTAGTGCTAGTGACTTCAAACTCAACCACGACTATACACCAAAGGAGTTAACGGATCAGAATAATCCGAATTATAAAGGTGCTCCGCATTACTTCTTGTTGGCGGGAGATGCTGAAATCAGTAAGAACACTGCGAAAATGAGTGGTGGAGGAGTAGGGATAGATAGTGGTTCCTTATTTGAGATGAGTGGAGGTAAGGTTACTCTTAATAAGACTGAAAAAGCTGGTGGAGGAGTGGCTGTACGTGAGAGCTCCACATTCAATATGAGTAACGGTCTTATTGAGAATAATACATCCAACCTAACTGGTGGTGGAGTATATGTTGTTGATACTCAGCATGGTGTTTCTGATGATAAAGGTGAGATTAATCCTTCAGTATTTAATATGAGTGGTGGAACAATTAAAGGGAATGATGCTTCTTTTGGTACACAACTAAGTGAGGAAGAAGCAGCTAAGTTAGGAGTTGAAGACCTAGCCAACGGTGGAGGAGTTGCTATCGTACGCTCTATATTTAACATGAATGGTGACAAAAATGGAATATTTTCAGATACGAATAAGCCGTTTGAAAAAACTGCTGGAAATCCAAGAATTACTGAAAATGATGCTACCGACATCGGAGGAGGAGTATTTGCCAATGACAATAGTATCGTTTATATGTATGGTGATGCAGAAATTAGTAGGAATGAAACAAAAACTTGGGACGGCGGTATCCTAATCCACTGGGAATCCAAATTTTATATGCATGGTGGCAACATTATTAACAACACATCGGTCTATAATGGTGGAGGAGTTGGTATCATCAGTAGTGACTTTGAGATGAGCGGCGGTTTAATTGCAGCCAATCGAACTACTTACCCTCAAGAAGATGGTGCTGCTACTGGTGGAGGAGTCATGGTCGGAAGATCTGACATACGTGGTGATTTTGATATACCAGGTACTTTTAAAATGAGTGGTGGTACGATTACTGGAAATCACGCCATTGATAGTGGAGGTGGAGTGTCCATCGAGGATGGCTCTGAGTTTACGATGAGCGGAGGTACAATCGGTGGAGCAATCCCAGAATCAGTTCCTGCAGGATTCACTTCACTTACCTATACAAATAATGATGGAATTGTAACGCCTATTACAAGTGGAAACCATACTAACGTTTACGCTGGTGGTGTTGCGATTCAGCAAAGTACTTTTACAATGACTGATGGAGATATTATAGACAACATATCATATAAAAATGGAGGTGGCGTTGGCTTAGGAAGTTCGGTGTTTAAAATGACAGGTGGAACTATCAGTGGGAATGAGACTATCTGGGATGAATATGATACGAATAACTTTCTTATAGATGGAGCCGGGGCTGGTGGTGTATGGGTAGCGAAATTGACAACTTATGATGTAATGTCAACAAATAAAGATCCTAAGCTAGTACCTCCGTCTGAGGTGAAGAATGGCGAAAGTTATTTCTACATGTCTGGTGATAGTGAGATCAGTGCAAATAAGGCGAAAGCCAGTGGTGGAGGAGTGTCTGTAGAGGATAGTTCCTTGTTTGATATGAGTGATGGTACGATTAGCTCCAACATTACTGAAGATGCAGGTGCTGGTGTGAACGTACAAAACAGTTCCACATTCAATATGAGTGATGGTATTATCAAAGAAAATAAATCTCAATTTACCGGAGCTGGAATATATGTTATTGATACGAACCGTTATGAAGATAAGGCAGCTGCACACGGTAAACAACCACCAACTACCAAACCCTCAACCTTTAACATGAGTGGTGGAACAATTGAAAGCAATGAAACCACATCTACTCGGGGTATTTCAGATCAAGACGAGGCGAGTCGATTGGGAGTTGGAAACCTGGCAAACGGAGGTGGAGTTGCGTTAGTCCGCTCAGTATTTAACTTTAATGGGAATGCGACTGGTAAATTTTCAAGTACGAATGGACCATTTACCAATGGTGCTGGGGAACCTACCATTAGCAACAACACTGCGAAACATATCGGAGGTGGAGTATTCGCAGATGACTACAGTAAAGTTTACATGTATGAGGGTGCGACAATCGATAGGAATGAAACTGAGACTTGGGATGGAGGAATCCTAGTTCACTGGAAATCTGAATTTCACATGTATGGTGGCAACATTACTAATAACACATCAAAATTTAACGGTGGTGGCGTCGGTATCATCAGTAGTGAGTTTTATATGTATGAGGGTAATATCAAAGGCAACATGACTACCAGTCCAACAGATTCTACCGGTGGTGGTGTCATGATTGGAGGATCTGATATAGTAGAGGACGGACTTGAACCTGAAAATCTGAGTTACTGGGAAATGCGTGGTGGAACAATTAGTGGTAACTCTGCTGTGAACAGTGGTGGAGGAGTATCTATTGAGGACGGATCAAAGTTTGAGATGGCAGGTGGATTGATTGGTAGAAAGAGTGCAACTGATGCCGATAATACAGCAAATAGGACAAACGATAGAGCTGGTGGTGTCAATGTGCAAGATGGCTCGCTATTTAATATGCGTGGTGGTACAGTTGGTTACAATTCTGCCAATGCTTCTGGTGGGGGAGTTTACTTGTCTGAAAAATCAATCTTCAACTTGTATGCAGATGCAACAATCACCAATAATACTACGAACGAAAGAGCGGGTGGGGTAGGAATTGAACAAAGTTACTTTAATATGTATGGCGGAAACATTATGGCAAATACATCGCTATTACAGGGTGGCGGAGTTTCTGTAGCAAATGGAATGTTTAAGATGACAGGTGGAACAATCAGTGGGAATAAAACTACCCAGGAAGCTGATAAAAATAATCCGACTGCTCCATCTGGGCAGGGTGGTGGCGTCTATGTTGGAACGATAGATGGACTAAATCCAACGTCAAATCCATCAGAGTTGCCATTATTAGGTTCACAAGAGTATCCTGAAAAAAAGGCTATCAGTTACTTCTTGATGGAAGGTGGAAAAATCAACGGAAATACTTCTGCTGGATTCGGGGGTGGTGTGGCTAATGCTGTTGGTGCTTTATTTGAAACGAAGTCAAGTGAAATCAACGGGAATACGTGCTCTAGTAAAAGTGGAGGTGGAGTAGTTAATTTTGGTACATTTATCATGAGGTCAGGTGAAATTCGTAATAATACTAATACGGGTTATCAGGGTGGTGGCGTGTGTAATTATGCACAGTTTACAATGCACGATGGGATAATAAGCGGAAACAAATCGACTTCGAATAATGGAGGAGGTGTCAGCACTTACGGAAGGAATCCAGGAGCGAAAGAGGTAGATGATAACCCTGGATACGAAGCTGTTTACGGATCAGAGGAACCAGTCTTCATAATGAAGGGCGGAAAAATTAGTAGTAACACGGCCTTATTTGGCGGCGGTGTATATGTACGTGATGCCAGTCATTTTAAGATGATGGGTGGAATAATTGGTGGAGAAACAAGTGAAGCAAATACTGCAACGAATAATGGTGGAGGTGTGTATGTCTATTCCCTTGGTAGTAAATTTACCATGGATGGAGGGACAATAAGTGGAAATAGAATAGGGGCGGCATCATCTACCTCACACGGGGGTGGAGGAGTGTTTGTCTACGGTGAGTTTACCATGAACGGGGGGGTAATCAGGAATAATTCTTCTAGTGTACGTGGAGGTGGTGTATATGTGCATACTGGTGTTGACCCTCTGTACCATCCCAATGCTGGCTACTTTAAAATGGTTGATGGTGAAATCCGAGAAAATACAGCTGCTGAAGGAGCTGGTGTATATGTACGTGGGGAAGCCAGTAGTGCAAAAATGGGTACATTTGAAATGATAGGAGGCGTAATCAGCGGAAATATAGCCACTACTAACTTAAGTAATCCAACAGATGTACGAGATCAACGAGGTGGTAATGGTGGTGGTGTCTATGCAATGAAATACAGTGTGGTAAATATTCTCAAGAATGGAGATGACTCGCCTAAAATCATCAATAATACTGCATGCGGTAAAGATGATGGGAAGGGAAACTGGATTGGAGGAAACGGAGGTGGTATGTACATTGAGGTTGATACGTCGAACCCTCTGTACGAGCAACTGACTACCGCAGATACCACTGTATTTAATGGTAACACGGCAGACACATTAATGACACCTCCTGTTGAAGCATACACCCGATATCCAAAGATAAAAGCTGGTAGCATAAGCGTACCGGGTGTGTTTAAAAATCTAGCACCTATTACCGATTCTGAGGCTGATAAGAATAAGTACCATCCTCTCAATAACTATGATATCAATTGGATAGGTGAAGAAATCAAGAAGCCATATACGGTAAATGTTCAGAGTGATGACCATGGTAATGCATGGGGAAGTAAAGATAATGGTACTAGCCGGTATGAATTCATGGAAGTCAGTGATACTGAACTAGACAAGGGAAGTGTAAAGGATATTCTTTTGGAAGCAACTCCAAACGATGGATATCGTTTCAAGGAATGGCAAGTAATACTAGGGTTGAGTAGTAATGGGATAGTTAATAAGACAAATAGTAATACTACATTCGCAATGCCTAGAAATCATGTAACGGTCAAGGCCATATTTGAAAAAATCTATTTTCAATTTACAAAAGTAGATGCGAAAGATAATAGTAAGCAACTTCAAGGAGCAGAATTCCAGCTTTACTATACAAAAGATGGTACCAACTATTACTACAGTGTTGATACAAAGGGAGCCATCAAATGGCTAACTGAGGACAATACGAATTTTGATGATACTATTATTACTGGAGATGGTAGCTCTACTTTCACTTTCGAACAGCTTGAGAGAGATAAAACTTATCGTCTTGTAGAAACAAAAGCTCCGACAGGTTACCAACTTCCAGCAGGTTACTGGGAAGTTAAGGTGGATGCTGAAGATAAGGTCACAATAAGCGATTTTATTGGAGAATCAGGGCCAACCACTACATCAAAAGTAACAGATGCCAGCGGAAATGTTACGTGCCGACTAGGAAATGTAAAAAAAGTTGATTTTCAATTTACCAAGGTAGATGCAGCAGATAGTACGATAAAGCTATTAGGAGCAGAATTCCACCTTTCTAATTCTGCTGGAAAGTATTATCAATTAGATGCAACAACAGGTAGTGTTACTTGGGGAGATAATGAGCAAGATGCCACTGTAATAACCAGTGATGCAACTGGAAAAGTTAACTTCCCGGGACTTGCGGCTGGAACTTATACCCTTGTTGAGGTAAAAGCTCCAACGGGCTATCAGCTTCCATCAGGTTCTTGGACAATAGTAGTAAATCCTGCTGCAACTGGTAGTGGCATATTTACAATCTCAGCTACATCAGGGCATAATCAACAACCAGCATTTGAACATTTAGGGTTAGATGCTCTTGGAAATCCAATATACCAAGTAGGTAACATCAAAAACTTCGAACTACCTCTCACAGGTAACGAAGGATTCTACTGGCTCATCGCACTAGGGTTGCTCTTGATGGTTGCAGGTACGACGAGAGTTATTTACAATCGACGTAAAAAAAATCAAGACTCTACAAGTTGATTAGAGGGGTAGTAAAGCAAGGAAAAAGAATGAAGAATAACAGAGTGTGAAAAGTTGATATACATTAGCTAACTTTCACAGCTCACCAAAAAAGGCAGCTAGGGAGTACAGAGTAATCAATGTATTCTCTAGTTGTCTTTTTCTCAGGGAATGCTGCCAGAAGTGAAAGCAACACTAGAGAATAGTGGAGTGTATGCTGAGATTGGAGAAGGAAATTTTTTTGAGCATACTGGGGAAGTTATTACTTGCGCGCGCAGATATTTGAATACAGAAAAGTGTATAGGAGGTAAGCACCTGGCTTTTCGTGAGTGTGCTCAACCTTCTTCCTTTGTGTGCAAAAAGGGATACTGACAAAATCTCCACGAACCTATATAATGTACCTTAATAGAACGACACATAAATTTGGAACGAGAAATCTTGTGAATAAATGAAAAAGTGAGGTGGACAGATTGAATCAGAAAAGGCGTCTTCCGTTAGGGATAAGCGATTATCGGACAATTGTGGACAATCATTATCTTTATGTTGATAAGACAGAGTATATTGAAAAGTTGGAAAATGTTTCACGCTATGCTTTCTTGTTAAGACCAAGACGATTTGGAAAAACCTTATTTACCTCTACGCTTGAGTATTACTATGGTATTAATTATAAGGATGATTTTGAGCGACTATTTGGGAATACGTATATTGGCCAGAATCCAACTGAGGATAGAAATAGTTATTATGTGTTGCAGTTCAGTTTTACCGGTTTGAAAACTGATACTGAAAAAGAGTTAGTTGAAAGTTTCCGGAATTCAACCTTGGAAAGCTATGAGAAATTTTGTGAAAAATATAATCTAAAGTTGGATTACAAAAAAGAAGGTGAGCCGGCTGATATTTTGGCTAACTTTGTGACTAAATTTATTGGGGCAGTTACTGATGGAGAGCTTTTTGTTATCATCGATGAGTATGATCATTTTGCTAATGAGTTGCTGAGCTTCCAAACTCAGTTATTTTCAAAGCTTGTCGCAAAAACAGGATTTGTCCGGAAATGGTATGAGAAAATAAAAGATGGAACTGCCGAGGGTGTAATCCAACGCTTTTTTGCCACAGGGGTAAGTCCGATTACCCTGGATAGTCTGACAAGTGGTTTCAATATTGCCGAAGATTATACGAGAGACATATGGTTTAACGAGATAATGGGCTTTACAGAAAAAGAAGTCCGGTACCTTATTGATGAAACGTTGCCAAATATGTCTCAAACTGAAAAAGATAGCATCTATGGGGAAATGAAGAAATATTACAATGGATACTTATTCTGTGAAGATACGGATGTGCGAGTCTTCAATAGTAATATGTCTCTTAGTTATTTAGCGGCATATGCTAGAAACAACAAGCCACCGCGAACCTTACTGAATACAAGTATTGCTAGCGATTACTCTAAATTACGCAAGCTGTTTGCTTTAAAGGATAGATCATCAAACTATGAGGTTGTTCAAGAAATTCTTGAAGGTCAACCACAGCATGCGGTTATTACATCTCAATTCAGCTTAGAAAAACGCTTTGATAAGGATGATTTTCGGTCACTTTTGTTTTATTTAGGGTATTTAACGATCGGCAGTTTTGATGGTATGAGGCTGGATCTAGTGATTCCTAATTATGTTGTAAAGGAATTGTACTTCAGCTACTTTGAGGAGATGTTAAGAGAAGAATACAAATATCATTTAGAGACAACGGACTATCGTGATGCATTATGGTTAGTTGCTAAGGATGGTGATAATAGTGGGTTAGTCGCTTGTCTTGAAACAATTCTCGGTGCCATGTCGAATCGTGATGCAATCGGGATGGATGAGAAGCGTTTACAAGCAATCTGCTTTGCTATTTGTATGCCTGCCGGTTATTATGTGGTAGAGAGTGAGAATGAAGCGAATAAAGGCTACATTGATCTCCAATTAATGAAGCAATCAGGTGTAAACGTGAACTACTATGCTATTATCGAATTTAAATATCTGTCCAAAGCGGACGGCACAGAAGCAAATATTAACAAGCAACTTGCTGATGCAAAGGGACAGTTAGCAAAATATAGTGCAGCTCCTAAGTTTAAAGAAATGAACAACTTGAAAAAATGGGCAGTGGTGTTTGTCGGGGATAAATGTGTCAGGAATGTAGAGGTGTAATAGGAATGAGCATGATCTGACGAGAAGGGAGAGAACCTCGATATCCTTCTCGCTAGGTCATTTTTGTATAAAAAAATTTGGGAATCGCATGGTGGAAACCTACTACGGCCAAAGCAAAATAAATTCTTACGGTAAAGTTTGTTCATCTTGAATTTCCTTTTTGTTTTGAAGTAGGGTTAATTGTGGTATATTGAAATTAAGAAATGTGCATGAAAATAATATATGATTTTAAAGTTAAAAGAGGTGTAATAAATTGAAAATAAGTATTGAAAATATTGGTAAGATTGAAAAATCTGAAATAGAAGTAAAGGGAATAACTTTAATTGCTGGAAAAAATGATACAGGTAAAAGTACAATTGGAAAGGTTCTCTATTCAACATACTTAGGGCTTAGTTTAGGGACTAATAGCTTCTTAAGCATAGAGAAGCAAAAGAGTGTAATTTCAGAACTCTCTGGTGTAGCTAATTATTTACCAGAAGGAGAGATAAAAACAGAAATTATTGAATTGGTCAATCATGGACATCCTATGGGGGATTATCATCCGATATTTGCATCGAACCCGAGTCCTACAAAAAATCTTTTTAGTAGGATTGAGCAAATTATTAATAGAATTTTAGAAACAAATCCACAAGGGAATCTCAAAAAAGCAGTTACTTTAACTAAGCTTAAATTAGATGAACCTGTTGATTCGAAAAGGCTACGTCTAAATCAATTTCTAACCGTTTTCAAAGGTGAATTCTACGAGAATATTACATCTAAGAGGAAAGAAAATCAAAAGTCTAGAATAAAATTAACTGAGGAAGCTGGTTCATTAGAACTTTCATTGAATGATATCGAAATATTTGAAGATGAGAGCGATATTTCACTGAATGTAAATTTTCTAAATCCAATAATGATTGATAATCCCTTTGTTATTGATGAGGTTAATTCACTAAGTTGGGGTGGTACAGAGCATTTATCTCATACGAAACGATTAATGTTTGAACTGATTGACCTCCGAGTGAATAGAGGTAATCCTATAGATAAACAAGTACTGACAAAAGAGATGAGTGCAATTCTTGATACAGTATTACCTGGTAGAACTGTACAAAAGGATCATTATAATTATTATCAAGCTGAAGACAACGTTGAACTTATTCATGGTAGAAATCTTTCTACAGGTATGAAGTCATTTGAACTATTAAAGACATTATTAGTTGGTGGAAGGTTGACAAAAACTTCAATTATTATTTTAGATGAACCTGAAATACATTTACACCCTGAATGGCAATTAAAGTATGCAGAGTTGATTGTAATTTTGCAGAAAACTTTTCCAATTCGTTTTCTGATTACTTCACATAGCCCCTTTTTTATTGAGGCTATAGAACTTTTTAGTAGGAAGTATAAAATTCATAATGACTTAAAAATGTATCGCTCTTTGAAAGATGCAGATAAATCAACATTTGAAGATGTAACAGACAATTCCAAACTTATTTATCGTGATTTGGCTTCCGCAATTATTACATTGGATGAATTGCGTGAGGATATTTTGTATGATTAATACTAAGACATCGGAAGCCTATGAGATACTCAAAAATAAATATCCTATGGCTATTTCTACAGTTAGAGATTCTTCAATTAATCAAGAAACCCCATTTATTGATTCAACTATTGAAGTTGTGAATTTTGACACAATTAAAGAAGAATTCACTAAGTATTTGAATACACAAAATAAAGGGCGAGTGAATGAACCAGCTTCTGTTGATTGTATTATTTTAGACTCAAAGTTATATTTAGTTGAGTTTAAGGATATGGAAGAGCTAGGAGGGAACAAAAACTTTTGGATGAATTGTCGATTGAAAGTTTTAGATACCCTGGCAATGTTAAAGAAAATACTCGGTTTTCATTTGGATTTTTCATCTCAAGTCGAAATTTTGTTTGTTAAAAGAAAATCTACAGGTGACCATTATAAAAAGTTGTCTGCAAATGAATCAGACATAAAAGTTGTCCCAAAGCATTTAAATTATTTAGAATTAACTCTGGATATCCCTGTAACAGTGATAAATGTAGAAGAATTTAGAGCAAGGTTCATTGAATAGAATTTTTCATAAACTAGTAAAGAAAAACTCAGCCGATTTTTAAATCGGACATGACCTGAGACAAGATGCTTAGTTTTTTTCCAAAAGGGAGATGGAAACTGTCATCTCCCTTATTGCACGGTCTAAATTTTTATCAAGTCTCAATATTATGAGTACTTTTGACTATCCAGTTACTAAGAATTCCTAAAAAATTAGGTGTTTAACTGGTTCTTAATTTCCTCTAAAGCCCCATCCGATATATCAATGACAGACTTAATAATATCCTCACTTACATTTTGCTGTAACATTTTTATTATGACTTCCTCATTCAGACGCCATTCCTCCAAAAGCCCATTCATATACCCAATAATCTCTCCCTGCTCCTTCAACTTAAGCGTTCTATAGTTTTGGATAAATTGATTTTCTTCCTCACTAAAACCTTCTATGATTACTTCGCCAATGAGCAACCACTCCATAGATACCTCGAAAAATTTTGAAAGTTGATAAAGAGCTCTAGACCCTGGAGTTCCTCCGTTCAGGTATCTTGAAATAGAATTTTCTGGTAAACCAGCGTTTTTTGTAAGCTCTTCGTGATTATAATGACCTCCATTTTCAATGAGAAGATGTAACCTTTTGTCAAATCCATTGAACGCATTTGCAATTCCAACTAAATAGCAACGAGCCTTCTCTTGTTGCTTCTCATGAAGTGTTCGATAAGTCTGGATAAGTTGAAGCTCTTCATCTCTTATATATTTTGTTGTATCTTCGCCAGTAAGTAACCAATCCATGTTTACTTTGAAAAATTTTGAAAGTTCATAGAGAGGTTCGGGCTTTGGGATTCTACCGTGAATATAATTTCCAAGTGTATTTGGTGAAAAACCAAGTTCTTCATTAGCATCTTTCTGAGAATATCCAACCTGTTTTAGTAGAACTCTCAATCTTTCTCCTAAGCTTTCAAATCCAATTAAAGTATCCATAAATATCCTCCTAAAAAATAACGGTAAAGTTGACTTTTTATGTTTTGTGTGTTTTAATATACCTATCGAAATGAAAACGTAATGATTTCATCACCAAAAAACAACGGCAAACTCACATAGAAGTAATGGAGTAATAGAGAATCGAAAAATGAAAATGTTTCCTCCGCGTATGTTTATCATCGTTAACATGCTCCTAAGTCTATTTTCCAATTCATCCAACACTTCATGATGACTTCCGCCAATATAATGGAAGTTCCCGTCAGTATGTAGGCATTAGCGGAGATGATGGAGAAAAAATACGTTTTTCATTTCAAATAGCTAGAAAAGTACACCGATTGATAAATGACGAAAGGTGGTGCTGCTTATCGAAAAGAAGTAAAAAGCATATCTTGATAAAAAATTGCAATGATGAAACAAATTTTAGGTATCATTTTCGGCAGACGGACTGCTAGAAGAACTGTTTTCACGGCCAATAAAAACAGCTCTTCCAATGATGCAGACAGTTATGTTTATTTTACAAGATTTGAAAGCCTTTTAGTAGTTGTTTTTTGAAGAATACATGATGTAAAGATTGAAATAGAAAATCGAGAGGGGGAAATCCCCATGCTACAAGAATTACTGACCCCAGACATGATTCAATTTTCCGAAAAGGAAATGGATTGGGAAGAAGCAATACGTATGGTGGCGGAGCCTTTACAGAGAAAGGAAATAGAAGATTCATATGTTGATGCAATGATTGATAAAGTGAAGGAGTACGGTCCCTTTATCCATATTGGAAAAGGAGTAGCCTTACCTCATGCCCGTCCAGAAGATGGTGTGAAAAAATTAGGAATCTCACTATTAAAGGTTAGGAAACCAGTGTTACTGCTAGATGATGAGAAGCATCCCATCTATATTTTTATCTGTTTGGCAGCAATCGATAACAAAACGCACTTGAGCGCTTTGGCTAGCTTGACGAAGATATTATCTCAGCCAGAGAAGCTTGATGAATTGCTGAAAGCAGAAAACAAAGAAGAAATATTACGTATATTAGAAGGAGTGGAGTGATGATGAAATTTGCAGCAGTATGTGGATCAGGTTTAGGGTCAAGCTTTATGGTAGAAATGAATATTAATAGTGTGCTAAATGAATTAGGAGTAAGGGATGTGGAAGTAGCTCATTACGATATGGGAAGCGCTTCACCTGATTTGGCTGATGTTTTCTTCGTTGGAGGAGATTTAGCAGAGAGCGCCCGACATTTAGGGGAAGTAGTCGTATTGGATAGTATCATCGATATGGATGAATTACGCAAGAAGGTAAAGGCAGTTTGTGAAGCAAAAGGATTATTGTAAATTATATAAATTTAGTAGGAGGCAAGGTTCATGACGGATATATTGAATATATTAGTCGATATTGCCAGTACACCGGCAATACTCGTTGCACTTATTGCTATTTTAGGACTAGTTTTACAAAAAAAGCCCACTAGTGACATTGTACGTGGAGGAATAAAAACATTTGTCGGTTTCCTAGTTGTCAGTGCGGGTGCAGATGTTATCGTGGGCTCATTGGAACCATTTGGTGAGATGTTTCAACAGGCATTCAATATGAAAGGAGTCGTACCGAACAATGAGGCAATTGTAGCTGTCGCTTTGACGAATTTTGGTACATATACAGCACTCACCATGTTGGCTGGGATGGCATTCAATATTCTCATTGCACGTATCACAAAATATAAATACATCTATCTCACTGGACATGCAATGCTGTATATGGCCTGTCTGATTTCTGTTATTTTAAGTACAACGCATATGAATATGGGACTCATGGTTTTAGTAGGTGGTTTGGCATTAGGATTGGCAAATACAATTTTCCCGGCAATTGCTCAACCATTTACAAAGTTAATAACGAAAAATGATTCGGTAGCTTTAGGTCATACAGGTAACTTTGGATATGCTTTTAGTGGATTCATAGGCAAGTATGTCGGCAACAAAGAAAAATCTACGGAAGATATTCATTTTCCAAAAGGTTTAGCATTTTTAAGGGATTCTACAGTGAGTATTACACTTACCATGGCAATTGTGTATGTCATTGTTGCGCTATTTGCGGGGAATTCTTTCATTGCTGAAAATTTAAGTGACGGAACAAATGCCATTATTTTTGCGGTACAAAAAGCAGGAGCTTTTGCGGCAGGAGTGTTTGTGATTCTAGCAGGAGTACGCTTAATCTTAGCAGAAATTGTTCCAGCCTTCAAAGGAATATCTGAAAAGCTTGTACCTCATGCGATTCCAGCTTTGGATTGCCCTATTGTTTTCCCTTATGCTCCCAACGCTGTATTGATTGGCTTTTTCTCAAGTTTTGTTGGTGGAATCGTAAGTCTTTTCTTTATGGCTGCTACTGGCTCTGTCATTATCTTACCTGGAGTAGTGCCACACTTCTTTTGCGGAGCAACATCGGGAGTGTATGGAAATGCCACAGGGGGAGTGCGTGGTGCGGTAATTGGTTCTTTTTTACAAGGAATATTAATTAGTTTCATGCCGATTTTCTTGATGCCTGTGTTGGGAGACTTAGGTTTCCAAGGTTCTACCTTCTCAGATACCGATTATGGTGTCGTAGGAATTCTTATGGGGAATTTAGCAAATATCGGCGGTCAAGCCGCAGTGGCGATTGGGGTAGTGGCTGTATTTGTTGCTTTATTGGTTCTCACAGCAATGAGCAAATCTAAAAAAGTAATGACAAAAAGGGGTACCTAAATGGAGAAATCAACATTACAAGCCCTAGAAGTATTGTCAGCGAAAATTCGAATAGATATTTTGGAGACGCTCAAAAATATGGGATATGGACATGTAGGAGGCTCCCTGTCTATTGTAGAGTTGTTAGCGGTACTGTATGGGAAACAAATGAAGTATGACCCTAGCCGACCTGATTGGGAGGGGCGGGACAGATTGGTTTTGTCAAAAGGACATGCCGGACCAGCTTTGTACAGTGCTTTGGCGAATGTGGGCTTTTTTGAACGGGACATGTTGAAAACATTAAATGAGGGTGGAACGAATCTCCCTTCTCATCCAGATCGGACGAAGACGCCGGGAGTAGATGCAACGACAGGCTCACTCGGTCAAGGGACATCTATTGCTGCTGGGCTTGCTACAGGATGTAAACTTGCGAAGAAAGATAGCTATGTGTATGTCATCGTTGGCGATGGGGAATTAAATGAAGGACAATGTTGGGAAGCATTTCAGTATATCGCCCATTTCAAATTAAATAATTGCATCGTTATCATCGATGAGAACAAAAAACAATTAGATGGAGCAACGAAAGAAATCATCAATCCTTTTGATATTCATAAAAAAATGGAAGCTTTCGGTTTCTATACTGTCAAGGTAAAAGGGAACGATATTCAAGCAATAGACGATGCAATCAATGATTGCAAGAATATGAAAGATAGTGCGGTTTGTATTGTCTTAGACTCTATAAAAGGGCAAGGTGTCCAGTATTTTGAGGAGATGGACGCCAATCATTCCGTGAAATTCAATCATGATGAAATAAATAAGGAAACAGAAAAATCTATTGCAAAGCTACGAGAATTCGTGAAGGAGAGTGAGTAGCAAATCATGTATACACTAGCAAAGGATAATAGCATCGGAAAAGAATTGAGAGCGTGTGTAGTCGACACTCTTCGCGAATTAATGGAAAAGAATAAGAAAATCATTGTCTTGGATGCCGACTTAGGAGGGGCAAGCGGTTGGACAAATATTGCCAAAACAGACCCAGACCGCTTTATCAATGTTGGAATAGCTGAAGCCAATATGATTGGAGTTGCAGCGGGACTGAGTTTATCTGGAAATACTCCATTTGTTCATACATTTGCTCCTTTCGCTACACGTCGAGTATTTGACCAACTATATTTATCAGGAGCATATTCCAAAAATACAATCAACATTTACGGTTCAGACCCTGGTTTTACAGCAGGGACCAATGGAGGAACGCACACGACTTGGGAAGATGTTGCTTTAATGCGAGCAATTCCAGGAGCAGTTATTTGTGATGCAGCAGATGAAACACAAATGGCTTGGATAATGAAAGAGTTCAGTAAAATGGAAGGTATTCATTATGTTCGAGGCAATCGGAAAGGAGTAAGAAATGTATATGAAGCTGGATCGACCTTCGAAATAGGGAAAGGAAATGTCCTCAAAAAAGGAAGTGATGTACTAATCGTTGTAGCAGGGCAATTGGTATCAGACACACTCATAGCAGTAGAACGTTTAGAAAGAGCTGGAATTTCGTGTGGTGTGATTGATATGTTCACGATAAAGCCATTAGATAGGGAGTTACCCTTACAAGAAGCTGTCGATAAGAAAGCAATTATCACAGTGGAAAACCATTCAATTACAGGTGGTTTAGGCAGTGCCGTAGCAGAAGTTCTAGCGGAAAACAAGATAGATGTGAAACTGAAGCGAATGGGTGTGAACGAAGTATTCGGACAAGTAGGGAGCCCAGATTTTCTTCAAAAAGAATTTGGTCTCACCGCCGAAGATATTGAGAAAGTGGTGTTGACGACAGTGAAAAAGCGAACATAAATTTACAGAGCTACCGAGTGACAAGTAAAAAGGAACCAAGACGCGAGAAGATGATTTCTATACTGTATAGGAGTCATCTTCTTTCAGTTCCATTGAATGCATCATATATAAGATTTCTCCTCCTCATCTAGCAAGAAAGAAAAGGGGGAATTCTTTGGACATGGCTCAGATGAACGACATACTAAAACCCTCTATAAATTTCGACACAATACTACAAGTGGTGTCGGTAAATGTCTAACGATTTTCGTTTATTTTTTCAAAAAATTCAACTATAATTCAGATTGTAGTAACAAGAATGTGGAGAACAGAATGAAATTATTTTCACCTTATGCTTATCGATTAGATACAAGGTGGAAAATTTTATATTTGCTGAAAGGAGGCAAGTGGAGATTGAAAGGATTATAAAGAAAATTTGCTAGTGTGATGTTTCATAAAAACTCTAACTTTCTTAATTACAAAAAGAATTCGACAAGATTTTCAAAGGGATGTCGATTCATGTCTAACGATTCTGTAGTCATTTTACTATACTTTTTTAAAATACATAATATATAATACGGATTGTAAAGACGCAGAGAATATTCTTAATACAATATTGATATTTTATCTCAAGGTATCAATTTTTTGTTGATTAGTTGTAAAAAGATAGATGAATGATTCTTCGTGGGGAGAGGAATGTCGAATTTTTTGAAAAATCACGAAATAAAAATACATACATATAAAAAAATCAATTAGGGGGTGGCTCATTCGTGAACGAAGAGCTAATGAACAGTGATATTCTTGAGCAAGGTGGAGGGGGACCTGGAAATAAGCAGAGCAAATTAAAAAAATGGCTTCTGCGTATAGGTGCAGTAATTATCCTTGCATTGTTAGCAGTATTTATTTATTATCATTTTTTCTATAATCCAGCGCCAATTGCAATTGTTGCTGGAGATAAATTTCCAGGGGTAAGGGATGCAGAAGAACTGCAAGAAGCCGTACAGGCGGAAGTAGATGCTAGTTATTTCGATTTTGAAATCAATGCTCGCCCGGTATTCCCAAATGGTTCGACAAATAAAGGTAATCTGTATATTGTCAATCCAAGTAATAATGCTCATCTGTCAGTTGTACAAATTGTCCATGATGAGACTGGGGAAGTCATTTACGATTCAGGAGGACTACTACCAGGTTATGAAATTACTGGGGATGAATTATTAGTTGATTTAGAACAAGGAGAACACAATGCAACAGCACATTTCTACGTTTATGACCCTGACACAGAATTGGCGGTAGGAGAAGTAACCGCATCGCTAATCATTACTGTGGAAGGTTAATAATAAAAAACATTTAAATTTTAGGGGGAAAAAGAACATGAAGAAAATGAAAAAAATTATACCTGCAACAATGGCAGGTGCAATGATTTTTGGGATGGGAGTGCCGGCTTTAGCTGCGACTCCTAGTTATGAAGGTGATGCAGAAACTGAAGTACATGGAGAGTTAAACGACGAGGTTCAATACGAATCAGATGGTGCTAACGGATTAAATGCCGATGTACCTGTAGATGGACGAATCAACAGAGCAACTGTTGAAATTACTCCAGACCCAAACCCAGAGGAGATTATTTCTGCACAAGTAAGTACAGAGGCTGTTATGTGGTGGGTACCGAGTCAAAATGGTCAGAGTTATACGTGGAATAATAATCTGAATAGAAATCGTAGTGATTTAGATGGATTAGATCCTGATGGATACAATGGCTATAACGAGTGGGTAGGGTTGGACGATGCTCTTAATGGGGCATACACGGAACAAGGAAAGGTTTACTCACCTGACTATACAATCAGAAACATTGGAACATCAGATCTTGATGTTGATTTAGTAGGATTTTATGATAGTAATAGATTTAGTGCGAGTGATTCGTTAAATAGTCAAGGGATAGCTAATCAATTAGTTGAACCTACTCAATTAACTGAAGGTACTAGAGAGTATGCTGAGTATGGGAACTTGGATTTAGTGTTGAAGGGGTTAGCAGTTGGTGGAGTGGAAAATTATCCACTTGTAGTGTCTAATGCTACTGCTGATGCTGAGGACCTAACAGCTGGAGCTGCTGAAGGTATCGGGAGTTCACTAAGTGTATGGGATGAGGATGGCGAATATTTTGATAGTGTTCTAGACTATGGATATGACAGCAATGGAGACGCTAATGAGTTTGGCACCAACGAATGGGTATTTGCAATTGGTGGACAATATACTGGTCAGTACTATGGAGAAGAATTGCAATTTGACCACAGCATGGTATTGAATTTCAGCATAAATTATGGTGCATCACGCTAAGCAACACCACATAAAAAAACTAAGGAGGCAAATAGATGTTACATAAAAAACGACTCACGGCAGTGCTTGTCATAATGTTCTTTATGAAAATAAGTGTACCAGCCTTTGCCTCCTATGATTTTTCGGAATCCTGGGAGGGAGGGAGTTTGCAAATATCCCTCATAGGAAATGTCACAGAGATAGCAGCAACAGGGAATGAGACTGAGATTCCTGTCGATGGTCAGATTAATCGTGATACGAGCGATACAGAAGATCCATTACCAGAAGACCCAGTACCCGATGATTCCAGTGATGGAACCGACGACTCTGGGGCGGATACAGGAACAGATGCTGACACAGAGACTCGTACAGGTTCTGTCTCTAGTACAGACAGTTCAGGAGAAGTTGTGAGAACTGGTGATTTCTCTAATATAGAAGTGTGGGTTCTCATCGCTTTGGTGGCTCTCTTTTTCATGGATGTATTGCTGTTAAGGAGAGGGAAATCGAAGCGAACATGACTTGTTGCAAGCTTATCATTGTAACAGGAAAAATATAGGAATGAGCATCAGTTGCCAGCGAGGCTTGATTTTAACTGGTACTCATTCTTTTCTCATGTGATGATATCCTTTTTTGAATGATATGAAAAAATATTACGTTTTTTTTCATATCATTCAGAAAAGGAACACAAATACGATAAACATACATAGTAATTTAATTTATTCAGGGGAAGCGGGGAAAAAAATCAATGAAACTATCTTTTTCAAAAAAAACCAAAAAGGGGATTAAAAGGACATTTTTTCTTTTCATGGCCATTCTTTTTTTCTATCATACGACTTTTTCTTCTTTATGGTTGGCGGACGCATCAACTGTCAGTGATGAACAGATTTACATGAGTGAAGAAGTAGAACAAGAGGAAGTTGAAGTAGAGACAGAGATAGAACCTACTAGTGAGGAAGAAAGCCTTGCCTATGATGCACAGCCAGAAACGATGGAGGACGTGCAGGAGTGGGTTGATAGATATGTAGATTCCGACTTTGATGGAAGTGAAAGACCGAATTGGGAAGAAGAAGTGGATGAGGAATTGATGCCTGATGGCTGGAAATGCGACTTCGTTGAAGGTGGCGATGAGTATTTTGATGGAGATTACTATACCATTTTTCTTGACTATGACCCGCAACCAGAAACGATGGAGGAAGTTCGGGAATGGATTAGCGGCTATGTAGATTCCGACTTTGACGCAAGCGAAAGACCGAATTGGGAAGAAGAAGTGAATGAAAATCTAATGCCTGGTGGTTGGGAGATTGACTTTATTGAAGGTGGAGATGACTACTTTGCTGGAGATTATTATACAATCACCCTTGTCTACACTCCGCAACCGGAGACGATGGAAGAAGTGCAAGAGTGGGTTGATAGATATGTAGATTCGGATTTTGATGGAAGTGAAAGACCGAATTGGGAAAAAGCAGTAGATGAGAATCTTATGCCAGAAGGTTGGTATGGGGACTTTGTTGAAGGTGGAGATGAGTATTTTGAGGCTGATTACTATACGATTTTTCAAGAGGAAGAGGTAGAGGAATCGATTGTTGAAGGAGAGCAAGAGGTTGGAATAGAGGAAGAGATTGATGAGGAATCTGATATGGATATGCTCGTCATAGATGAGGGTAGCAACGTAGGGAATCAGAACGCTGGAGCAAGGGTAACGGAAGAAACAATTATCATTGATAGCTTTACAGCTGATGCCCGTGGAACCGGATGGACGTTTGATTTTAGTACGCGTGTGTTGACCTTTGGCGAGGGTGCAGCAGGAAACAGTTATATTATCACGCAAAATGTTTATGATACAGCCACAGCAAACCGGATTGTGGTGAAAGAAGATGTGGAGATTACTAATATCACACTAAGTGGAGTAAATATGGTTCATGATACGTACTCCCCTTTCCAATTGTTAGATGGAGCAAACGTAACGCTTACCTTGGATGATGGTATTGAAAATGTATTAACATGTAGTGCTGGTACTAGTAGTGGTAGTGGGGCAGGGAGCGTCCGTTCGGGACTTTATGTACCGCCAACCGCAACACTTACTATAAATGGAGATGGAACGCTGCAAGTGCAAGGAGGATACTATTCAGCTGGCATTGGTGGTACTTATATGAGTGGTACTGATTACGGACTGAACAGTGCTGGTGAGATTATTATTGAAAGTGGTACTGTTATAGTAGAAGGAGGTTCCAATGGAGCCGGAATCGGAGGAGGTTCCAATGGATCCGGAGGAACTACTGAGATAACAGGAGGTACTGTTATAGTATATGGAGGAGGTTCTGGAGCCGGAATCGGAGGAGGATACAAT
>DAIDKD010000006.1 GCA_027451065.1 Bacillaceae bacterium
AGCTGCTGACAGCAAAGATATCGAAATCTACCCAGGCGTATAATTAACTAGAAAAGGAGGGAAAACGAGATGGCAATTAAAAAGTATAACCCAACAACAAACGGTCGTCGTAATATGACAACAAACGACTTTGCTGAAATTACGACTGACAAACCGGAAAAATCACTTCTAGCTCCTTTAAGCAAGAAAGCTGGACGTAATAACCAAGGTAAAATTACTGTTCGTCATCAAGGTGGCGGTCATAAGCGTCAATACCGTATTATTGACTTCAAACGTACAAAAGATGGCATACCAGGACGCGTTGCTACAATCGAATACGATCCAAACCGTTCTGCAAACATTGCATTAATTCACTACGTTGATGGTGAAAAACGTTATATCATCGCTCCTAAAAATTTAGAAGTTGGAATGGAAATCATGTCTGGACCAGATGCTGATATCAAAGTAGGTAACGCATTACCACTTGTTAACATTCCAGTTGGTACTATTATCCACAACATCGAATTAAAGCCTGGTAAAGGTGGACAATTGGTTCGTTCTGCTGGAACTAGTGCTCAAATTTTAGGTAGAGAAGACAAATACGTTCTTGTTCGTTTAGAATCAGGAGAAGTTCGCTTAATCTTAGGTGCTTGTCGCGCGACAGTAGGTCAAGTAGGTAACGAGCATCATGACTTAGTGAAGATCGGTAAAGCTGGTCGTTCTCGTTGGTTAGGTAAACGCCCTACAGTTCGTGGTTCTGTCATGAACCCAGTTGATCACCCACACGGTGGTGGTGAAGGTAAAGCGCCAATCGGTCGCAAATCACCAATGTCTCCATGGGGTAAACCAACTCTTGGAGCAAAAACTCGTAAGAAAAATAAGGCGTCTGATAAATTTATTGTTCGTCGTCGTAAAAAATAATTGGGGTTGCACTACGGTTCACTAAGAGCCGTAGGTCAATCGCGAAGGGAGGCAAACACATGGGCCGCAGTCTGAAAAAAGGACCATTCGTTGATGATCATTTAATGAAGAAAGTTGAAGTTGCAATCGAAACCGATTCTAAGCAAGTGATTAAAACTTGGTCTCGTCGTTCAACAATTTTCCCTAACTTCATCGGGCACACAATTGCTGTGTATGATGGACGCAAGCACGTACCTGTATACATCACGGAAGATATGGTTGGTCACAAATTAGGAGAATTTGCACCAACTCGTACTTACAAAGGTCACGATGCTGACGATAAAAAAACTAGAAGATAATGAGAGGAGGCACTCAAATGCAAGCTAAAGCTATCGCAAAAACAGTTCGTATTGCTCCTCGTAAAGTTCGTCTAGTAGTAGATTTAATTCGAGGAAAGCAAGTTGGTGAAGCAATTGCAATTCTTCGCCTAACTCCAAAAGCTGCTTCTCCAGTTGTAGAGAAATTATTAAATTCCGCAATTGCGAATGCAGAACATAACTATGATATGGATATCAACAATTTAGTGGTGTCTGAAGTATTTGTTGATGAAGGACCAACTATGAAACGTTTCCGTCCTCGCGCACAAGGTCGTGCTAGCCAAATCAACAAACGCACAAGCCACATTACAATCGTTGTAAAAGAAAAATAAGGAGGGATAATCCATGGGTCAAAAGGTTAATCCAATAGGTTTACGTGTTGGTGTTATTCGTGACTGGGAATCTAAATGGTTCGCTGAGAAGGATTACGCTGATCTATTACACGAAGACTTAAAAATTCGTGAATACATCAACGGACGTCTTGCAGATGCTGCTGTTTCTAAAGTGGAAATCGAGCGTGCTGCAAACCGCGTGAATATCACAGTACACACTGCTAAACCTGGTATGGTAATCGGTAAGGGTGGTACAGAAGTAGAAGCACTTCGTAAAGCTCTTAACGCATTAACAAAAAAACGTGTACACATTAATATTGTAGAAATCAAAAAAGCTGATTTAGATGCTAAATTAGTAGCAGAAAATATTGCTCGTCAATTAGAAAATCGTGCGTCTTTCCGTCGCTGTCAAAAACAAGCGATTCAACGTACAATGCGCGCTGGTGCTTTAGGTATCAAAACTCAAGTATCTGGTCGTCTTGGCGGAGCTGATATTGCTCGTGCGGAATCTTATAGTGAAGGTACTGTTCCACTTCATACACTTCGTGCAGACATCGACTATGCTGCAGTAGAAGCCGACACTACTTACGGTAAATTAGGTATCAAAGTATGGATCTACCGTGGAGAAGTTCTTCCTACGAAAAAGAATACTGGGGAAGGGGGAAAATAATATGTTAATGCCAAAACGCGTAAAATATCGTAGAGAGCACCGTGGAAAAATGCGCGGTAAAGCAAAAGGTGGTACAGAAGTTCATTTCGGTGAATTTGGCCTTCAAGCTTTAGAAGCTTCTTGGATTACTAACCGCCAAATCGAGGCTGCACGTCGTGCGATGACTCGTTACATGAAACGTGGTGGTAAAGTTTGGATTAAAATTTTCCCTTCTAAATCTTACACTGCAAAACCTCTAGAAGTCCGCATGGGTTCTGGTAAAGGTGCTCCTGAAGGATGGGTAGCAGTTGTAAAACCAGGAAAAGTTATGTTTGAAATCTCTGGTGTTTCTGAAGAAGTAGCACGTGAAGCTTTACGTCTTGCTGCTCATAAACTTCCAGTAAAATGTAAATTCGTAAAACGCGAAGAAAATGGTGGTGACTCTAATGAAAAATAATGAAATTCGTAACCTAACCACTACTGAAATCGAAGCGCAAGTAAAAACTTTAAAAGAAGAGTTATTTAATCTTCGTTTCCAATTGGCTACTGGTCAATTAGAAAATACAGCTCGTATCCGTGAAGTGCGTAAAGCAATTGCACGTATGAAAACTGTTGTTCGTGAAAGAGAAATTGGAATTAACCGATAAAATGAGGGGAGGTTTGCAGAATGAGCGAACGTAACCAACGCAAGGTTTATCAAGGACGCGTTGTTTCTGACAAAATGGATAAAACAATCACAGTTGTTGTTGAAACTTACAAAAAGCATCCTTTATACGGTAAACGTGTAAAATATTCTAAAAAATACAAAGCGCATGATGAAAACAATACAGCTAAAATCGGCGATATTGTAAAAATCATGGAAACTCGTCCTTTATCAGCAACTAAACGTTTCCGTTTAGTAGAAGTTGTTGAGGAAGCAGTAATTATCTAATATTGATGATCGGATTATATTTATTCCGAAGGGAGGTCACTTTGCATGATTCAACAAGAAACTCGCTTAAAAGTCGCAGACAATTCTGGTGCTCGTGAATTATTAACAATTAAAGTATTAGGTGGATCTGGTCGTAAATATGCGAACGTTGGAGATATTATTGTTGCTACTGTCAAACAAGCAACACCAGGCGGCGTTGTTAAAAAGGGTGACGTAGTTAGAGCTGTAGTAGTTCGTACAAAACGTGGCGTACGTCGTAACGATGGAACTTACATCCGTTTTGACGAAAACGCAGCTGTTATCATTCGTGATGACAAGGGCCCACGTGGTACGCGTATCTTCGGACCTGTAGCTCGTGAATTACGTGATAGCAATTTCATGAAAATCGTATCATTAGCTCCAGAAGTTCTATAATTATGATTGAAATGCCTTGTCAAGGAGGTGCACAAATACGATGCATGTAAAAAAAGGTGATAAAGTTCAAGTAATCGCAGGTAAAGATAAAGGGAAACAAGGAGTAATTCTTGCTGCATTCCCAAAGCAAAACCGTGTGCTTGTTGAGGGTGTTAACATTGTGAAAAAACACTCTAAACCATCACAAGCAAACCCGCAAGGTGGAATCATCACGAAAGAAGCTCCAATTAATATTTCAAACGTGATGCCATTGGATCCAAAAACTGGAGTTCCTACTCGTGTTGGTTACAAGATGGTAGATGGTAAAAAAGTTCGTATCGCTAAAAAATCTGGCGAAGCGTTAGATAAATAAGAGTAACAAAGGAAAGGAGGTCTACCAAGCATGAACCGCCTAAAAGAGAAATATCAAAAAGAAATTACACCTGCTTTAATGAGCAAGTTTGAATATAGTTCAGTAATGCAAGTACCAAAACTTGAGAAAATTGTTATCAACATGGGAGTTGGGGAAGCAGTATCTAACTCAAAAGCTCTTGATGCAGCTGTTGAGGAATTAGCTACTATTTCTGGACAAAAGCCATTGGTAACACGCGCTAAGAAATCTATCGCTGGTTTCCGTTTACGTGAAGGGATGCCAATCGGTGCGAAAGTTACATTACGCGGTGAGCGTATGTATGATTTCTTTGATAAATTAGTTTCTGTTTCTTTACCACGTGTACGTGATTTCCGTGGGGTTTCTAAGAAATCTTTTGATGGTCGTGGAAACTACACATTAGGTGTGAAAGAACAATTAATTTTCCCAGAGATTGACTATGATAAAGTAAACAAAGTTCGTGGTATGGATATCGTTATCGTAACAACTGCGAATACTGATGAAGAAGGTCGTGAATTATTAACTCAATTCGGAATGCCATTTCAAAAATAATGAATTCCGATTAGTAGAGGAGGCGAAATTGTGGCTAAAAAATCTATGATCGCTAAGCAAAAACGCACACCAAAGTTTAAAGTACAAGGATACACTCGTTGTGAACGTTGCGGACGCCCACACTCAGTATTACGTAAATTTAAACTTTGTCGTATTTGTTTCCGTGAACTTGCATACAAAGGACAAATTCCTGGTGTTAAAAAAGCAAGTTGGTAATACTTAAAGTAGTGGAAGGAGGTAAAATCAAATGGTCATGACAGATCCTATTGCAGATATGCTTACTCGCATCCGTAATGCGAACATGGTTCGACACGAAGTATTAGAAGTTCCAGCTTCAAATATTAAAAAACAAATCGCTGACATCTTAAAGCGCGAAGGTTTTATTCGTGACGTTGAATATATTGAAGACAATAAGCAAGGAATTATCCGTATCTTCTTGAAATACGGTGCTAATAATGAGCGTGTAATCACTGGATTAAAAAGAATTTCTAAACCAGGATTACGTGTATACGCAAAAACTGACGAAGTACCTCGTGTACTTAACGGTTTAGGTATTGCTATTCTTTCTACATCTAAAGGACTTGTAACTGATAAAGAAGCTCGTCAAATGAAAACTGGTGGAGAAGTATTAGCTTACGTTTGGTAATATTTTTTGAATGAATGGAGGTGTACTGCATGTCACGTATTGGTAAAAAGATTCTTGAAATCCCAGCTGGCGTAACAGTTACAATTGCTGAAGGCAATAATGTAACTGTTAAAGGACCAAAAGGTGAATTAAATCGTACTTTCAATAAAGATTTAACAATCAAAATTGAAGAAAATATTTTAACTGTAGAACGTCCAAATGACGACAAGAAGTACCGTGCTTTACACGGAACAACTCGTGCTCTTTTAGGAAACATGGTTGAAGGTGTTTCTAAAGGATTCGAACGTGGTTTGGAACTAATCGGGGTAGGGTACCGTGCACAAAAACAAGGTAATAAACTTGTATTGAATGTAGGATATTCTCATCCAGTTGAAATCACACCTGAAGCAGGTATTGAAATTGAAGTTCCTGCTAACACAAAAATTGTGATTAAAGGTATCGATAAAGAACGTGTAGGTGCTTTAGCAGCTAACATTCGTGCGGTTCGTGCTCCTGAGCCTTATAAAGGTAAAGGTATCCGTTACGAAGGTGAACATGTTCGTCGTAAAGAAGGTAAAACTGCTAAGTAATCTCACTAGATGAACGAAAGGAGTGACAAGAATGATCACTAAAGCTGATAAAAACGCAGTCCGCAGAAAAAGACATGCTCGTGTACGTTCAAAACTTTCTGGTACTGCAAGCCGTCCGCGTTTAAACGTGTTCCGTTCTAATCAGCACATTTACGCTCAAGTAATTGACGATGTAAATGGTGTTACATTAGCAAGTGCTTCTACTCTTGATAAAGAACTTTCTTTAGAAGGCACTAGCAATATTGCTGCTGCTACGAAAGTTGGTCAATTGGTTGCAACTCGTGCGATGGAAAAAGGTATTAAAGAAGTAATCTTTGATCGTGGTGGATACTTATATCATGGTCGTGTAAAAGCTCTAGCAGAAGCTGCTCGTGAAGCTGGACTACAATTTTAATTAAGAAGGAGGGACAATTTTATGCGTGGTATTGACCCAAGTAAACTAGAACTTGAAGAACGCGTTGTTACAATCAACCGTGTTGCGAAAGTTGTTAAAGGTGGACGTCGTTTCCGTTTCGCAGCATTAGTTGTTGTTGGTGACAAAAACGGTCATGTTGGATTTGGTACTGGTAAAGCTCAAGAGGTTCCAGAAGCAATCCGCAAGGCTATCGAAGATGCAAAGAAAAACTTAATTGAAGTACCAGTAGTTGGTACAACAATTCCTCATGAAGTAACAGGAAACTTCGGTGCAGGTTCAGTATTCTTAAAACCAGCATCAGAAGGTACAGGAGTTATCGCTGGAGGACCAGTTCGTGCGGTACTTGAATTAGCTGGTATTCGCGATATTCTTTCTAAATCATTAGGCTCTAACACTCCAATCAATATGGTTCGTGCAACAGTTCAAGGCTTAACTTCATTAAAGCGTGCTGAAGAAGTTGCGAAACTACGTGGTAAGAGTGTAGAAGAGCTTAGAGCATAAGGAGGGAATGGAAAATGGCTAAAAAATTAGAAATTACCCTCGTACGTAGCGTTATTGGTTCTAAACCAGATCAACGCGCTACTGTTCAAGCGTTAGGTTTAAAAAAGACAAACCAAACTGTAGTGAAAGAAGAGAACCCTGCTATCACTGGTATGATCAAAAAGGTATCTCATCTTGTATCTGTGAAAGAAGTTTAATATATACTTACTTATCAAAGGAGGTGCTTAGGAATGAAATTGCATGAATTACAACCTTCAGAAGGTTCTCGTCGTGTGAGCAAACGTATTGGTCGTGGACACGCTACTGGTCAAGGTAAAACTGCTGGTAAAGGTCACAAAGGTCAAAACGCTCGTTCTGGTGGAGGAGTTCGTCTTGGATTTGAGGGTGGTCAAACACCATTATTCCGTCGTATACCAAAACGTGGCTTTACAAACATTAACCGTAAGGAATATGCAATCGTAAACCTTGAAACTCTTAACTGTTTCGAAGATGGAACAGAAGTGACTCCAGCTTTATTAATTGAAACTGGTATTGTGAAAAAAGAGTTGAACGGCGTAAAAATCTTAGGTAACGGAACAATCAACAAAAAGTTAACTGTTTCTGCGCATAAGTTTTCTCAATCTGCGAAAGAAGCTATCGAAGCTGCTGGCGGAAAAATTGAGGTGATTTAATGTTTCGGACAATCGCTAACTTTATGCGTATTGCTGATATAAGAAGGAAAATTCTCTTTACATTGCTGATGTTAGTAATCTTCCGACTAGGGACATTTATTCCTGTTCCTTATGTCAACACAGACGTATTCGCTGCCCAGGAAACATTGGGTGTTCTCGGTGTCTTGGATACATTTGGTGGAGGAGCATTACAAAACTTCTCAATCTTTGCGATGGGGATTGGTCCGTACATTACAGCGTCAATTATTGTACAGTTACTGCAAATGGATGTTGTTCCTAAGTTTGCAGAATGGTCGAAACAAGGTGAAGTTGGACGTCGTAAATTAGCACAGTTTACTCGCTACTTTACAATTGTACTTGGCTTCATTCAAGCTATTTTTATGTCAATTGGATTTAATAATATGTTAGGTGGACTGTTGATTACCAACGATGGATTCTTAACATATTTATTGATTGCAACCGTACTTACCGCAGGGACCGCATTTTTAATGTGGCTAGGTGAGCAAATTTCCGCTCATGGAATGGGTAATGGTATTTCCATTATTATCTTTGCAGGTATTATTGCAACAATTCCAAACACTGCAAGTCAGGTGTACGTTCAACGCCTTCAAGGTGCAGGAGACGAATTGTTCATTCGAATCGTCCAAGTATCGTTGGTAGTGATTGCTCTGATTGCTGTAATGGTCTTCGCTATTTTCATTCAGCAAGCAGTAAGAAAAATCCCTATTCAATATGCGAAGCGTCAAACAAGTGGCGGCAAAATGATGGGTGGCCAAAATACACATTTACCATTAAAAGTAAATGCTGCAGGGGTTATTCCTGTTATCTTTGCAATGTCATTTCTTGTTACACCTCAGACTATTGCACAATTCTTCGAGGGGAATAGTGTGGCGGATTGGATTATTAACAATATGAGCATGTCCCATCCAGCGGGCATGGTATTGTATATTGCCTTAATCGTTGCCTTCTCTTATTTCTACTCATTTATTCAGGTGAACCCTGAGCAAATGGCGGAGAATTTGCAAAAGCAAGGTGGCTACATTCCTGGTATTCGACCTGGAAAAAGCACACAGCAGTATGTAACAAAAGTATTGTATCGATTAACATTTGTAGGTTCTATCTTCCTAGCAGTTATTGCGATACTACCTGTTTTATTTATTCAGTTTGCTAACTTGCCGTCATCAGCTCAAATTGGTGGAACTAGCTTGCTAATTGTAGTAGGTGTTGCTTTAGAAACAATGAAACAATTGGAAAGTCAGTTAGTACAACGACATTATAAAGGATTTATTAAATAAAAGTGAGTCATAAAGGGAAGAAAGCTCTTCCCGCCATGCTCATGTTTATGATCGGGGGAAGTAAAAATGAATTTTATCTTAATGGGACTTCCAGGTGCTGGAAAAGGAACCCAAGCTGAAAAAATCGTTGAAAAATACAGTATCCCTCATATCTCCACAGGTGATATGTTTCGTGCGGCTATTAAGGAAGGTACTGAACTTGGTATAAAAGCAAAATCTTTCATGGATCAAGGTAACCTTGTTCCAGATGAAGTAACAATAGGTATTGTCCGTGAACGTTTAGGCAAAGATGATTGTAGTAAGGGATTTTTGCTAGATGGATTTCCAAGAACTGTTGCTCAAGCAGAGGCACTTCAACAAATTTTAACAGATCTTGACCGCAAGCTAGATGCTGTTTTAAATATTGAAGTGAACCCGGAAATTCTTTTAGCAAGATTAACTGGTCGTCGGATTTGTAAAAATTGTGGTGCTACGTACCATTTGATTTTCAATCCCCCTGCCCAAGAGGGAATTTGCGACAAATGTGGCGGGGAGCTGTATCAACGTTCAGATGACAATGAAGAAACTGTTGGAAATCGTCTAGAAGTGAACATCGAACAATCAAAACCATTACTAGATTTTTATCTCAAGTTAGATCTTGTAAAAACTGTTAATGGCGAGCAGGAAATGGATGCAGTATTTGCTGACATTGATGCTATGATTAGAGGTTAACCAGATGATTATCCGAAAAAGTCCTCGCGAGATCGAGATTATGCGTGAAGCGGGGAGAATCGTGGCCCTGACTCATCAGGAATTGAAGCAACATATTCGCCCGGGAATTACTACAAAGGAACTGGATGAAATAGCTGAATCAGTGATTCGCTCTTATGGAGCAACTCCATCATTCAAGGGATATAATGGTTTTTCCGGAAGTATATGTACTTCGGTGAATGAAGAGTTGGTACACGGTTTACCTACAGGCCGAATGCTGTGTAATGGTGACATTATCAGTATCGACATTGGTGCTAAGTATAACGGATACCACGGTGATTCCGCATGGACCTACCCAGTTGGAGACGTATCTGATGAGATACGAAACTTAATGAGTGTGTCGGAAGAATCATTATTCCGGGGCTTAGAACAAATCAAGCCTGGCGCAAAGCTGTCTGATGTTTCTCATGCGATAGAACAGTATGTAGAGGCTAACGATTATTCAGTCGTCCGTGAATTTGTAGGTCATGGTGTCGGACAAAGCCTCCATGAGGAACCACAAATTCCAAACTACGGTTTACCAGGAAAAGGGCCAACTTTGAAGCCTGGTATGGTTCTAGCTATAGAACCGATGGTAAATCAAGGTATGCGATATGTAAGAACGTTAGCAGATAATTGGACAGTAGTTACCAGTGATGGAAAGCTCTGTACTCATTATGAGCATACAGTGGCTGTTACCGAAACTGGTTACGAAATCTTAACGAAATTGTAATTCGTTAACGTCCCAACAAGAAGGGAGAATTTCAAAATGGCAAAAGACGAAATGATTGAAGTCGAAGGTACTGTAATTGAAACTTTACCTAATGCTATGTTTAAGGTAGAATTAGAAAATGGTCATGTAATTCTTGCACATGTATCAGGTAAAATTCGTATGAACTTCATTCGAATCCTACCTGGTGACAAAGTAACAGTAGAATTATCACCATATGATTTAACAAGAGGTCGTATTACCTATCGTTTTAAGTAAAGAAAACTCGGCTACTGACTAGCCGAGAGGCGGAGACAGGGCCGTAGTTACACTTATTTTCAAAGTGAAAAATTATAGCACTCCGTAACATTCAAGGAGGTTTTGAGGTATGAAAGTGAGACCATCTGTAAAACCAATGTGCGAAAAATGTAAAGTTATTCGCCGTCGTGGTAGAGTTATGGTTATTTGTGAAAATCCAAAGCATAAACAAAGACAAGGTTAATAATAAGGAGGTGCACGCATAAATGGCACGTATTGCAGGTGTTGATATTCCTCGCGACAAACGCGTTGTAATTTCATTAACTTATATTTTTGGAATCGGTCGTCCAACTGCTCAGAAAATTCTTGCTGAAGCTGGTGTTTCTGAAGACACTCGCGTTCGCGATTTAACAGAGGACGAATTAAATAAAATTCGTGAAATCATCGATAGTTTAAAAGTAGAAGGAGATCTTCGTCGTGAAGTATCTTTAAACATTAAACGTCTTATCGAAATCGGATCATACCGTGGTTTACGCCACCGTCGTGGTTTACCAGTTCGTGGTCAAAACTCTAAAAACAATGCTCGTACCCGTAAAGGGCCACGCCGCACTGTAGCGAATAAAAAGAAATAATTAGGTAAAGAAAGGAGGATAAATACTCAATGGCTCGTAAAACTAACACTCGTAAACGCCGTGTGAAAAAGAATATTGAAGCTGGTGTAGCTCATATTCGTTCTACGTTTAATAATACAATTGTAACGATTACTGATGTTCATGGGAACGCGATTTCTTGGTCTTCAGCAGGTGCACTAGGATTCAGAGGTTCTCGTAAATCTACTCCATTTGCTGCACAGATGGCTGCAGAAACAGCTTCTAAAGCTGCGATGGATCATGGCTTAAAAACATTAGAAGTGTCTGTAAAAGGACCTGGTGCTGGACGTGAAGCTGCAATCCGTGCACTTCAAGCTGCTGGTTTAGAAGTTACTGCAATCAGAGATGTAACTCCAGTACCACATAATGGTTGCCGTCCGCCAAAACGTCGTCGTGTTTAATTTTTCTGTATAGTTTTTCCATACAGTGTCTATAATGGATAATATGCCAAAGTTTAGAGACAGAAAGAGAATATACAGATTTTTTATTGTTGTGCGCTTTTTAGGAAATGCCTAATTGGAGACCTATCGGTTAGACAGGAAAAGTAAGAGTAGCTTGATAGCTTCTGGAACTAGACTTGTGTCTAGCCGGGGTTTCGACGTTTTGAAGGGGGTTAAAAAAATGATTGAGATCGAAAAACCAATTATCGAAACGGTTGAATTAACAAACGATGGAACTTTTGGTAAGTTCGTTGTAGAACCACTTGAGCGTGGATATGGTACTACTTTGGGTAACTCCTTACGTCGTATTTTATTATCTTCACTTCCTGGTGCTGCAGTAACATCAATTCAAATTGATGGTGTATTACATGAATTCTCTACTATTGATGGAGTAGTGGAAGATGTAACAACAATCATCGTCAATGTAAAAAAGCTTGGTTTGAAAATTTATTCAGATGAAGAAAAAACACTTGAACTTGATGTGCAACATGAAGGTGTGATTACAGCTGCCGACATTACTCATGATAGTGATGTTGAAATTTTGAATCCAGATCTTCATATTGCTACTTTAGCAAAGGGTGCGCACCTACGTATTCGTTTTACAGCGAAACGTGGTCGTGGTTATACACCAGCTGATGGAAATAAAGCTGATGATCAACCAATCGGTGTCATTCCTATCGATTCTATCTTTACTCCAGTTACACGTGTGGCATATCAAGTAGAGAGCACTCGTGTTGGACAATTGACTAATTTTGACAAGTTAACACTTGATGTGTGGACTGATGGAAGTATCGGACCGAAAGAGGCAATTTCCCTCGGCTCAAAAATCTTAACAGAGCATTTAAATATCTTTGTTGGATTGACAAATGAGGCGCAAAATGCTGAAATTATGGTAGAAAAAGAAGAAGATCAAAAAGAGAAAGTATTGGAAATGACTATTGAAGAGCTTGATCTTTCTGTTCGTTCTTATAACTGCCTAAAACGTGCCGGTATTAACACTGTTCAAGAACTTGCCAATAAAACAGAAGAAGATATGATGAAAGTTCGAAACCTAGGACGTAAATCTCTTGAAGAGGTAAAACAGAAGTTAGAAGAATTAGCTCTAGATTTGCGTAAAGATGATTAGAACTTAAAAACGATAGATTCAGTTCGCTGTTTTAGAATCTGCACAAAGGAGGAAAAAGAGAAATGGGATACAGAAAATTAGGACGTACTAGTTCGCAACGTAAAGCTATGCTTCGTGATTTAGCTACTGACTTAATTATCAACGAACGCATTGTAACAACAGAAACACGCGCGAAAGAGCTTCGTTCTGTTGTAGAAAAAATGATTACACTTGGTAAGCGTGGAGACCTTCATGCTCGTCGTCAAGCTGCTGCATACATTCGTAATGAAGTAGCAGATGAAGAAACTGGTCAAGACGCATTACAAAAGTTGTTTGCTGATATCGCTCCACGTTATGCTGAGCGTCAAGGTGGATACACTCGTATTGCTAAAATTGGACCTCGTCGCGGTGACGCTGCACCAATGGTAATTATTGAGTTAGTATAATTTGTAAAGAAAGACCCCCTCTAGGTGAAGCTTAGAGGGGGTCTTTCTTTACAAAGCGCTGGCGCTTTTTGGGGCTAGCACTAGCTGTGAGTTAGTACTTCTCCCTTTTTTAATCTATTGGGCGTTTGAAGATGAATAGGATACAGCGAGTCTCTCCGAACGCTTGATTAGATGTGGTGGTATTCACTAATTCCCAGCCATTTCTTACCATATGGTTAAGGGTATTATCTATTTCTATTTCATTAAATTTTCCACCCCAAAACCCTTTTGCGCCAACAGTAAGCGTTTTGTATTCGTATTTTTGCATGAGTAAAGCACCTCGTGGTTTCTTATAGTAATGTTATATTATTCTACCATATTACATTTACTAATAACTAGTTCGTCCATTCTCCTAAAAAATATTTCAGAGGATAGGACGGTTTGTGTCCTATCCTCTGAAATATTTTTTATAGGGACTTTCAATAAAGTGTTTCAGTTGGTACAATGTGTAAATAAGACTAATATAAAAAGAGGTTTTGATGTGAAACGAGAAAAAGTGTGTGTGCAGAATGTAACGTATCAATACCCTTCTAGTGAAGAAGAGGCTTTAAAGGGAGTTTCCTTTTCCTTATATGAGAACGAATGGCTTGCTATACTAGGGCAAAATGGATCGGGAAAATCCACATTAGGAAAATTGCTGAATGGGATGCAGTTGCCGAAAAGCGGTGAGATCAAGGTAGAAGGGTATCAACTAGCGCTAGAAAATATTTGGGAAATACGCAAACGAGTAGGGATGGTATTTCAAAACCCTGATAATCAATTTGTCGGTGCTACCGTACTGGATGATATTGCCTTTGGAATGGAGAATTTAGCTATTCCTAGAGATGAAATGATCAAACGATCGGAAAAGGTTCTACAGCAAGTACAAATGAGTAAATTTAAGAATTCTGAGCCTCATCTGTTATCAGGAGGGCAAAAGCAAAGGGTAGCAATTGCCGGTATTTTAGCAATGCAGCCTTCTGTTCTAGTTTTGGATGAAGCAACATCTATGTTGGATCCAAAAGGAACAAAGGAAGTGTTGAATACAGTTTCTGATTTGATGAAAAGTGAGCGCCTATCGGTTATTTCTATTACCCATGACTTAGAAGAACTTACTTTCGCAGACAGAGTAATTGTTTTAAATAATGGTGAAATTTTATATGAAGGAACTCCTGATAATTTATTTGAGAAGGAACAAATGTTGCGAGAGATTGGGCTAGACGTTCCATTTTCCGTAAAGGTTACTCACGAATTGCGAAAAAACGGGATTATATTGGAAGAAAAGCATGAAGCAATGGAAAGTTTGGTGGAAGAGCTATGGAAATTGTATTCAAAGAATTAGAACATATATACAGCAAGGGAACACCCTTTGAGCGTGTGGCCTTATATCAAGTAAATGGAGTACTAGAGAGTGGAAAATACCATGCTATTATCGGACATACAGGGTCAGGGAAATCTACACTACTTCAGCACATGAATGGATTGCTTCGTCCAACATCTGGAAACATTCAAATTGGTGAGGAAATCGTGACCAGTGAAAAAAAGAAAAAACTAAAAAATTTACGTAGCAAGGTAGGGATTGTTTTTCAGTTTCCCGAACATCAGTTATTTGAGGAAACTGTAGAAAAAGATATTTGTTTTGGACCGATGAATTTTGGAGTGGGGCAAGAAGAAGCAAAAAAGCGTGCCAAAGAAATGATGACACTAGTTGGATTGTCTGAAGATTTATTAGAGCGCTCTCCCTTTGAGTTAAGTGGGGGACAGATGCGCCGAGTAGCAATTGCTGGAGTATTGGCAATGGAGCCAGAAGTACTTATTTTAGATGAACCGACTGCCGGGCTAGACCCTAGAGGGCAACTGGAGTTAATGTCCATGTTTTACAATTTATATAAAAAAGGGATAACGATTATCCTTGTAACTCATAGCATGGAGGATGCAGCCAAATATGCAGATAATATTCTGGTGATGCACGATGGAACTGTTTTTACAGAAGGAACTCCCGAGCAAGTTTTTGCTCAGAAGAAAGCATTGGAGGAAATCGGTTTAACCTTACCGCTGGCTTTACAATACCAGAAAGCAGTAGAGGAGAAATTCAATATCCCGTTTAAGAAGACCTCGTTAACTGCAGAAGATTTTATTGAGAATGTAACAGCAATCTTTCAGCAGGGGAGGGAACTATCGTGAATGTTATTATTGGTAGGTACGTGCCAGGGGAGTCATTGATTCACAAATTGGACCCTAGAGCAAAGTTGATATCGATTTTTTTCTACGTCATGATTGTGTTTTTAGCCAATAATGAAGTCACATATGCCCTATTATGTGCATATGTGCTAGTAGCGATACTTGCTTCTGGGGTACCGATACGTTTTATCCTCAATGGCTTAAAGCCAGTGATGTTGCTTATTCTCTTTACTCTCCTCTTGCATGTTTTCACAACAAGAGGGGGAATGGTGTTGTTTGAATTTGGTTGGCTGTCCATCCATACAGAAGGGATACGACAAGGAGTGTTTGTTGCTTTGCGTTTCTTACTGCTTATTTCAATGGCATCCCTTCTAACCTTGACCACGACACCTATTGAGATTACAGACGGCTTAGAAAGCGTTATGGGGCCACTGAACGCTATTCGTGTACCAGTTCATGAAATAGCATTAATGTTGTCGATTGCTCTTCGCTTCATTCCTACTCTCGTTCAGGAAACAGATAAGATTATGAAGGCCCAATCTGCCAGAGGAGTAGACTTTTCTAGCGGAACCATGAAAGAGAGAGTACAATCAATCGTATCGCTGATGGTTCCTTTATTTGTAGGTAGCTTTAAACGGGCGGAAGAGTTGGCTATCGCAATGGAGGCAAGAGGGTACAGAGGTGGAAACGGACGAACGAAATTTCGAGATTTGCGCTGGCAAGGAAGAGACACCCTAGTGCTTGTTAGCTTAGTTTGCTTGGCAATTGTACTATTTTTGGTAAGGGCGTGAGGAAGAAGTGGAACGAATCAAATGTACAGTTTCTTACGACGGAACAAATTTTGCAGGTTATCAAGTGCAACCGGATAAACGGACAGTACAAAGTGTGATTGAAGGCGTGTTAAAAAAAATGCACAAAGCGGAGACACGTATTTCTGCCTCTGGAAGAACTGATGCATTTGTTCATGGAAAAGGCCAGGTCTTTCATTTTGATACTCCTTTGCATATTACTGGGGAGCAATGGAAGAAAGCTTTGAACACACAGTTGCCTGCTGATATTTATATCGTAGAAGTAGAAAAAGTGTCAGGAGACTTCCATGCTCGTTTTGATGTACAGAAAAAGGAGTATCGTTACCGTATATCTACCAAAAAAGATAGAGACGTATTTAAAAGAAATTATTTGTATCATTATCCATACGAATTGGATATAGAGAAAATGAAAGAGGCTTCCTCATGTTTTATCGGGACGCATGACTTTACGTTATTTTGCTCTGCTAGATCAGATGTAGAGAACAAAGTTCGAACCATTTATGATATTCATATAGAAAAGCAGGAAGAAGAAATAGAGATATCTTTTGTGGGGAATGGATTTTTGTATAATATGGTTCGTATTCTTGTAGGAGTTATTTTAGAAGCGGGACAAGGAAGGGTTCATTCCGAAGAAATAAAAGCAGTGTTAGAAAGGCAGCACAAAAGGCTAGGTACTAAAACGGCTCCAGGACAAGGGTTATACTTGTGGAAGGTTTATTATTAAGGTTTGAGAATTGGCAAATTGCTCTATATTTTCTTATTCTTTTAAAAAAATCCTTAACAACCTATCCTAGTGTGCAATTTTCTCTTGACTTTATTCAACAAAAAATATACAATAGCATATGGTATTGTTTCAAAACCACGATTAGCCTCGGAATTAATTGTGTTGAAATAAACAACGAATGAAAACAAAAGTGAAATTATTGTAGGAGGGAATAAAACATGCGTACAACTTACATGGCGAAAGCTGGCGAAATTAACCGTAAATGGTACGTTGTAGATGCTGAAGGTAAAACTTTAGGTCGTCTTGCAACAGAGGTTGCTACACTTTTACGTGGTAAGCATAAACCTATTTATACTCCGCACGTGGATTGCGGAGATCATGTAATCATCATCAATGCTGAGAAAATCGAATTGACAGGTAAAAAATTAACTGACAAAATTTACTACCGTCACACAATGCACCCAGGTGGATTGAAGCAAAGAACAGCTCTTGAAATGCGTACAAACTACCCAGTTCAAATGTTGGAACTTGCTATTAAAGGTATGCTTCCAAAAGGACGTTTAGGACGTCAAATGAGCAAAAAATTAAACGTGTATGCTGGAGCAGAGCATCCACATCAAGCACAACAACCAGAAGTTTACGAACTTCGCGGATAATTATTTAGTGAGGAGGATTTACATTGACACAAGTTCAATATTACGGTACTGGACGTCGTAAAAGTTCAGTAGCTCGTGTACGTTTAGTTCCTGGTGAAGGACGCGTTACTATTAACGGTCGTGATTTCGAAGATTATATTACATTTGCAGCATTACGTGAAGTTGTTAAGCAACCTCTTGTTGCAACTGAAACTTTAGGTAGCTACGATGTACTTGTAAATGTACATGGTGGAGGATTCACTGGTCAAGCTGGTGCAATCCGTCATGGTATTTCAAGAGCATTACTTCAAGCAGATCCAGAATACCGCACAACTTTAAAACGCGCTGGATTATTAACTCGTGACGCTCGTATGAAAGAACGTAAAAAATACGGTCTTAAAGGCGCTCGTCGTGCACCTCAGTTCTCAAAACGTTAATATATATACGTTTCAAGGCTCTTTCTACTTCGGTGGAGAGGGTCTTTTTTTTTGTGGAAGGAAGAGACTATTATATGAAAACAGATTATTCAGAAAAAACAAATCAGATTTTCTTTAATTTTAAAAAAACATGATAACAAATATTATTACTTTATATGTATTATTGTGTATAGAAAATAAATAAATGAATAAATAAATCAACGTACGTAGAGTAGAGGTTTTTTAGAAAAGTAGAAATGATACTTATGAAAAAAGGAGGTAAGAAAAGTTGAGAAAAGTATTCGGCATAATTGTAATGATAGGAATACTGACAAGTCAATTGAATATGCTGTCAGCATTTTCTGAGGCAACATTTGAAAGAACAGATGAAATTTCTGTGAAGCGCAAGTTAAATGATGGTTCAACCACACAACAAGATGGGACTGTATTTATAGACGAAAGCATTATTTTGGAACTTTCCAATTCTAATGAAGCAGATACGATTGTAACTGTTCCTTTAGGAGAGAATTTCACCTATGATCAAGAATTAACAATGAACTTAAATGCCCATCGTGATGATGTATACCTCACTCATCGCAGTGATACGAATTCAGTAGATATTTCCTGGGACGGAGAAAGTACAGAGCATAGTGCATCTTTCGCATTCACAGCTGTAAAAGAAAGTAACAATGAAATTTATGTAAAAGTGACAAGGGATGGTCATGAGCATCGTTCTGCTAGTATCAATATAGCAGTACAAGGCAGCGAGGAGTCCAATGAAGAGGTAACGGGGAATCCAAATCATTCAAATAACGGAGAGCTGGTCCCAGATTTGAAGGAAACAAACGAATGTACAGATGATGTAAGTGATGATGAGGAAATCTTGCCTTCTGAAGTGAATGCAAGGGCTACAAACTATGGGGATGGAAAATATCAGTCACCTCCTCCAGAAAGTAATATTGATATGACACAGTTGTTTGATATAGTCCCTGGATTGAATTCCAAAATTGATAGTAAATATAGCAATGTAATACTGATTACTGGAGCAAGTGCCAATCAAAATGGAGGTATTTACTCCAAAGTAAAGGTGAATTTAGAAGAAACCTTTTATTTTGATGGGGCACTTTATATAGGACCTGGGGACTTTACTGAATCCAATCCTGCTGATGGCATGACTTTTGTGATGCATAATGACAGTCGAGGTATAGGGGCGATAGGGGCAGCTGGAGAAAGCTTGGGGGCCTACAACTCACGTCAAGAGTCCAAGCATACTGCCATCCAAAATGCAATAGCAGCGGAATTTGATATATATCCTAACAGAGGTACTACTGATAGAACAGACAGAGGCTTGGAAAATAGGAAGCACATAGCATTTGTGAAGCCATCTGAAATGAAGGGGAGTGGATCATGGAATGGTGGACCACTACACCAAAGTGTAACTTATATGGATGACCTCTATTCTCCAAATTGGAAATCTATTTCTATTAGGTGGCTACCAGATTTGGATAATTCTGGAGGAGGTTGGTTACTTGTAAACCTTGGTGGAAAGGAGGTAAGGTGGAGAACAGATGACTATGAAAGTTACTTCGGAAGTAAGGAAGTTTATTGGGGATTCACAGGTGCAACTGGGGCATATAAGGCAGTTCAAGCTGTAGCAATTACGGAAATAAGCTTAGAGCCGGAGTTGGAAGTTTCTAAAGATGTCTATCTTAATCATGATTTTCAGCAGAGTCAGGATGGAAAAGGTGTTGGACCAGGTAGCGTGCTCACTTATCAAATTAATGCGAAGAATCCATCGGAACACTCTGTATCAGACATGGAGTACATAGACATTTTACCAGACTACGTTGATTATATGGATGGGACAGCAGATCTGATGGACAGTAACGGAAATACCGTCGAGTCCAATGTCAATATTACTTATAACAAGGATACAAATACTCTTTCCTATCAATCCAACAGGGATATTGATGGACAGGAAACGCTTAGTTTAAGGTTTGACGTAAAAGTAAAATATGATGTCGAAATTGGAACGGAGATTTCAAATACAGCAAGTATAGTTGCTTCGAAATTCACATTCCATTCCAATACTGTTATCAATGTTGTTGAAGAGGAAAAAGGAAAAGAAAGGATAGAAAAATCTGTAGAAAACCTAAATGGCAGTGATATATATGTAGTAGGGGACAGCATACGTTATACAATTTTATTGGAAAATTTTAGTGAGAATCCAGGTAGCATCTGGAAGGAGGTGGAGTTAACAGACATAGTTCCTTCTGGGCTAATAGTGGATGCAAGCACCTTTAAGAAAATCTATAAGAAAAGAGATGGAACAGTCGATGAAACAGTTCTAGACCTTAGCGATGTATGGTCTACTTCTACCAATACATTAAGTGTGAAACAGAATGCTATTTATGGAACAGAGCAAGTTATCGTTACTTTTGAAGCTGTTATTGGCAAGGAATTAGGGGGTACAATTGTTACAAATATGGCAGAGGCTACCATTGATAGTGGTTCTACAAGGGATGATGCTGTGTTTACAGTAGAAGGACTGTTGGAGTTCATTTCTGCCCCTACAGTAATGAGTTTTGGAAATGATTTGAAGATATCATCAAAAGAAGAAGTGTATCAGCTTGATTCCTGGGTTGGGGAGTTGGTTGTACAAGATTCTCGTGGGAAAGGGAACACATGGCTGATGACAGCAAAGCTTGCCGCAGAACTAACAAGTGATTCCGGTCATGAGCTATCGGAAAGTCTTTATTACATGAGTAATGGGCAAGAGAAGCCCTTTAGTACAGACTATTCTATACTTATTTACGATACTGTTACCAAGAGTAGTGATTCTATCGTGATTTCTGATACATGGGGAGTATCAGATAATAGGATAACAGGACCTGTTTTAAAAGTGAGACCAGGACAAGCGCGTAGCCAAGCGTACTATGGCGCAATTCAGTGGAATTTGCAAGATGTACCTGGGAATAACTAGAAGGTGAGTGGGAAAGTATGAAAAATGGAAAATTAAATATGTTTCTAGGCATAGGGCTGACCATATCACTAACAATAAATGTGTCACCAACATTGGCAGCTAGTGAAGGCAATGACGAATATACAAAAGCGTATCGTAGTAATGGGATCGTTGAATTTGTTCCTAATGAGGATGGAGCGGAGATTGTCGATCCAGAAAATCCAGACCCAGAAAACCCGGTAGATCCGGTAGATCCAACTGACCCAAATGGACCAAACCCAGGAACATCAGGACCATTAAGCATTGATTTTGCATCGAGCTTGGACTTTGGAAAAAATAAAATCTCAACAAAAGATGAAGTTTACTATGCAGAACCACAATATTTTATCAATGCAGAAACAGGAGAAATTGATGAAGAAATGGTACGGCCGGCTTATGTTCAAGTAACAGATAATCGTGGAACAAATGCTGGATGGATATTAACAGTAAAAGAAGAAACACAGCTTCGTAATGAAAACACATTAAATCAAGAATTAATAGGTGCAGAGATTAAGTTCACAAATGCAAAAGTAGTTTCAAATGGAAATACTGAGCCGCCAGATGTACACGATATTACACTAGTTCCTGGAGAAACATCAATTGCTATGGCTGCTGCTGAAGATACAGGAGCAGGAACATGGATTAATCGTTTTGGAACAGTAGACGAAATGGAGGTAGATGGAGAAGTTGTACAAAAAAATACATCTATTACATTGTCAGTACCAGGTTCAATACCAAAAGATGCAGTGGGATACAGAACGGAATTAACTTGGACTCTCACTGATGTGCCAGAAAATAGTTTTGATTTTAAGGGGAGAGCTATTAAATCCTTTGCTGTGGGAGGTGATGAATTTTCTGGTTATTCTAATAGCACATCAGCAATTATTACAGGTTCAAGTGATAATGTAGTGGCATATTCTTCTGTCACAAATCCCGTGGACTATTCTTCAAATGGAGCGATATCTTTTGTAGAAGGAGGTGATGGTTCTATAGAAGATGATACCAATAACTCTGTAGAAGATAATAATTCTCTGGAAGACAATGTTTCTGAAGGTAATGGGTCTTCAAAACCTGACAGTCATAAAGATAATGAACAGACAGATAGCGGGAATAACCAAAGTAAAAAGGAAAGCAATAATACTTCACAAGGAACGCTACCGCAAACTAGTGAGCGGTCTAGTTATTTAATGAGTATAGGTGGATTCATACTAATTGCTCTTCTATCACAAATGAAAAATAAAAAAACTAAGAAAGTATCGGAGGAATAACGAAATGAAATTAATAAAATATGGATTCGTAACAGCATTTACAATCACATCATTAATTGGAAGTGGAGTATCAGCATCTGCAGAAACTGAGGAGGAAAGTGACTATGTAAGAGAATATAAGAGTAATGGAGTAGTAGAGTTTGTACCGAATGAAGATGGAACAGACGTTATCGATCCGAATAATCCAGACCCGGAAAAACCAGTAGATCCGGTAGATCCAACTGACCCAGAGGGGCCGAACCCAGGGACATCGGGACCGTTAAGTATTGACTTTGCATCAAGTTTAGACTTCGGAGTAAATAAAATTACGACAAAAGATGAAGTTTACTATGCGAATCCACAATACTACTACAATACAGAAACAGGAGAAATTGATGAAGATTATGCTACTCAGAACTATGTTCAAGTGACAGATAATCGTGGAACCAATGGTGGATGGATGTTAAGTGTAAAACAAGAATCACAACTTCACAATGAAGATACATTAAACAAAGAGTTGACAGGTGCAAGAATCGAATTTACAAGTGCTGATACAATTTCAAATGGGCATGCTGCATCACCCGATGTATATGATTTTTGGTTAGTACCAGGAGTAACATCTGTTGTCATGGCAGCAGGTGAAGGAACTGGAGCGGGGACATGGATTGACAGCTTTGGAACAGTAGAAGAAATAGAAGTTGATGGAGAAGCAGTTGCAAAGAATACAGCTATCACACTATCAGTACCAGGGGCAACACCAAAGGATGCAGTGGAGTATAGTACAGAATTAACTTGGACCTTAACTGATGTACCAGGAAATGAGTAATGGTATTATCGATTAAATAGTCATTTATTACTATAAGACTGACATCTTGTCAATAAATGGGTATAAAACATTTTTCAAAGATGTCAGTTCTTGTATCTACTAAGAAAAAGAGGATGTATCATGGGAAAAATATGCAAAATTTTGTCTGTTGCTGTATTTCTTCTAGGGTTTGGAGTAATGAATGTATTACCCGTATCTGCATCAAAACTCAACTTTAGTGTTGAGGCAGTTATTCCAGATAATCAAAGGGATACAAACAAAACATATTTTGATTTAAATGTGAGTCCTGGTGATCAACAAACACTAGTTATTCATATGAGAAACAATACTGATAAAGATGTGGTAGTTGTTCCAATAATCAAAACGGCAACAACTAACTTGAATGGTGTTGTAGAGTACGGTGATTCGAATAGTACACCTGACGATACGATTCCGTATTTACTAGAAGATTTGGTGAAATCAGAAGAAGAGGTGGCAATTCCTGCTAACGGATTTTACGATTTAGAATTAGAAGTAATGGTGCCAGAAGGAGAATTTGATGGAGTCCTTGCAGGTGGGATTACTCTACAAGAGAGTGGGGATTCAGATAAAGAAAGTAGTACGGAAAGTCAAGGTTTAAATATTGAAAATAAATATGCGTATGTAGTAGCGATTCTTTTGCATGAAAATGATAATGAAGTGGCATCGGAATTAAAATTAACAAATGTTGAACCGAATCAAGTAAATGCAAGAAATGTAATAAATGCTACCATTCAAAATACGATGCCTAAGTTTATGAATCAATTATCTGTCATGGCTGAAGTAACAAAAAAAGGTAAAACAGAGGTGTTATACTCTTCTGAAAAAGAAGGAATGCAAATGGCACCTAACACTTCTTTTCCATATCCCATTTCTTTACATGGAGAAAGGTTGGAGTCGGGGAAATATACACTTAAGTTGACTGCTACTTCAATGGGACGGACTTGGGAATTCACGGAAGACTTTGAGATTTCCGGAGATGTGGCAAAGGAATTGAATAGCCAAGATGTAACAATTAAAGCAAACTATACATGGTTATATGTTGCCCTTAGTGTATTCGGTGTGTTAATAATAATTGTTGTTTACTTTACGATAAGAAAAAAGACGCAGGAAAAAGATAGAGAACTGGATGAATTAAGAAAAGAGAACGAGAAAAAGAATGAGAATCAATGAAGTGACATGATAGAAATGATAAGGGGATAATGACAGTGAAAAGGTGGATCTTTACTCTTTTTTTTATCGCAGGGATAGGGATGATATTATCACCAATTGCAAAAGATATACTAGTGAAATATATTTCTGCAAAATATGTCAATATTAGTGATGCAGAATTGAAACATAACCAAGGTGCAGAAGTGACGTATTATTTTGATGATATATCTTCTATCGGGTTAGATAATGTGATATCGGCCTTGAATAAAGATTTGCCGATTATTGGAAAAATAGAGATTCCGAGTGTCTGTTTATCCCTACCGATAATCAAAGGTGTTTCGAATGACTCGATGTCTGTAGGAGCGGGAACATTAAGAGATAATCAACAGTTGGGAAAAGGTAATTACCCACTTGCTAGTCATCATATGAAAAATCCTAACTTATTATTTAGTCCGCTAGATAGAGTAGAAATTGGTGATGACATTTATTTGAGTGATTCTGAAAATATGTATATATATAAGGTGATTGAAAAAGAAACTGTTTCTCCGGAAAAGGTGGATGTTATCGAGGATAAGGACGGTCAAACGCTAGTTACACTTATTACGTGTAGTGTAAATGGAACAAAAAGATTGATAGTAATTGGAGAATTGATAGAAGAAGGAGGTAAGAGTAATCTCAATCCTCAAGCTAGGTGACCAAGGAACGAGAGCCAAGCAAATATTCCTGCATAGTTTACATTTTGATGTGGATAAAGCAAGTCCGCCTAACTGGAAGGTGGATTTGGCAGATGCTCTCCTTGCGTTAGCGGGACATCCGCTACTTGATTTTAGTGTGGACGTAAGCGATAGAATTTACAAGATAGATGTGAAGGGGAAAACTAGCCTCATTCAACTGCCAATTGGGTTGTGTCGTAACCATCTTTGGTTGCGAGGGAGTTTGCATGGATAGGATTGGCGAACAGTTAGCAAAAAGTTACATGAAAACTATGATGAAGGTAGTAATACATCGTTTTCATGTAACTTTTTGTTTGTGCTCAAATACGATACTTATCATTAGGAATCAATCTCCTTAAGCGGATACATTTTTGTAGTTCCAAAAAATGATGAGTTGAAAAATAATTATTGATCCATTAAAGTGTTTTTCAATTCTGTCAGAGAGCATTGAGATAATCTTGTTTCATCTAAAGTTTCTTGATGATTTTTGCGCCTGAGCTCTTTTATCATTTGTTCTCGAGCTTGCTCGCACGCTTGTCTTAATAACAAAGTAAATCCTCCTTTCATTCTGTTGTAACAGTATAATAATAACATTAAAATAAAACGTTTTCAACAATTTCTTTATTAAATTTTTCCTTTATCATAAATGCTGTCGTGTACCCATATAAATAAATGGTAGGAATAGCTTGTTCAGTCACTAGAAGCTAGTAGGGGGGAGAATCTAAAGTTGTTTAGAAAAATACTAATCGTCTGCATTAGTGCCTGGGCTTTGTTCTTTTTGTTGTCTTATACGTTTCCTTCTATGAACTCGTGGAAAACTTGGAGTTTGCCATTATCAGGACAGGTTATCATTCTTGATGCTGGGCATGGTGGAATAGATGGAGGAGCTGAACGAGACGGTGTAATGGAAAAGGATATTACGTTAAATATCGCTAAAAAAACGAGAGATTACTTGCAAGAGCAAGGAGCTGTAGTTTTTCTTACTCGAGATGGTGATTATGACTTGGCAGAAAACTCCACAAAATCAGTGGTAAGAAGAAAAACAGAGGATTTGCAATCTCGTGCGGAACTTGTAAATCGTTCGGGAGCAGATTTTTTTGTAAGTATTCATTTAAATTCTTTCCCTAGTTCTTCCTCAAGGGGAGCGCAAACTTTTTACTATGGGTCGTTAATTGAAAATGAAAAAGCGGCGAAATTTATTCAAGATGAATTGAGAAAGAGTTTGGAAAATACCGATCGTATAGCAAAGAAAATTCAACACGTGTATCTACTAAGACAAGCCAAGGTACCAGGAGTTCTAGTAGAAGTTGGCTTTTTATCTAATGTGGAAGAAAGAGAGTTATTAAAAACAGACAAGTATCAAAATAAAATTGCGGAGTCTTTGTACAGAGGAATACTTCGCTACTATACAGACAAAGGGGACCCACCAAGCTAAGTCACTGTGATATAATGATAAGAGGAAAAAGAAAAATATATAGGTGGTGCAAAAATCATGCTGACAAGAGACGATGTAATAAAGATACTTTCCTCTGTACAAGACCCTGTTTTACATAAATCTATTGCAGAAACCAATGGGATTCAAGAAGTTTCTGTCAAAGAAGAGAAAAAGCATGTAAGTGTCAAAATAGCCTTGGCAAAAATAAATACTCCTGAACAAATGCAGATCCAAATGCAAGTTGTTCAACTATTAAAAGATGCAGGTGCGAACACAGTTGGGATTCGCTTTGCGGAATTAGAAGGTGTAGAGAATACAGAAGAAGAAACCTTATTAACGAAGAAGAATCCACCTATCTTTTTAGCAATAGCTTCAGGAAAAGGCGGTGTTGGCAAATCAACCGTTTCGGTAAACTTAGCAGTAGCCTTAGCTCGTTTAGGGAAAAAAGTAGGTATTGTTGATGCAGATATATATGGATTTAGCATACCGGATATGATGGGTGTGACGAAGCAACCTGTTATTCGTGGGGAAAAGATTATTCCTGTTGAAAGGTTTGGTGTCCAAGTGATGTCTATGGGATTTTTTGTCGAGGATAATGCTCCAGTCATTTGGCGTGGCCCGATGCTTGGGAAAATGTTAGGACATTTTTTTGAGGAGGTTGAGTGGGGCGATGTGGAATATATTATTTTGGATTTACCACCTGGGACGGGAGATGTTGCTTTAGATGTTCATCAAATGATTCCGTCGTGTAAAGAAATAATTGTGACGACCCCACATGCAACAGCTGCATTTGTTGCAGCCCGCGCCGGAGCAATGGCAATTAAAACGGAACATGAAGTAATTGGGGTAGTTGAAAATATGTCTTACTTTGAAAGCAAAGTAACAGGAGAGAAAGAGTATGTATTTGGAAAGGGAGGAGGTAAGAAGTTAGCTACGGAGCTACACGTTCCTCTGTTGAGTCAGATTCCTCTTGGACAGCCGAAAGATAATGAAGAGGATTTTGCTCCATCTGTTTATGATGAATCTCATCCAATCGGAAAAATATATGCAGAATTGGCTGAGAAGGTAATAGGAAACGTAGAGATGTAAAAAAATAATTACCTCATTGTGAGGAAGTTGAAAATATAAAGAAGATACCAATTAAATGGAGGGGAGAAAAATAGGAAGCCAAAAATTAGTGCGACTATTTGTCTCAACAATGTTCATTGGCGGTATTTCCACAGCTGTGTTTAGTACGGTTGTAAGGTGGAGCGATTATAACAAAACTTTGTCCAGAGGAGATATAGGCGAATGCATTATCTTACTCTTATGGTTTGGAGGAGTAGGGATATTGTTCAGTTTGGTAAGTCAAATGGGATTTTTCGCCTATTTGACCATTCATCGAATTGGACTGGGATTTTTTCGTTCTGAATTTCTTTGGAATGGAGTTCAAATAATCCTTATTCTCTTTGCATTAGGAGATTTTTTATATTTTCAACAGGTATTACATCAGCAAGAGGGGACAGGGATGCATATTCTTTCAGCGATTGCGATTACCATGATTGCTTTCCTTGTTGCGTATATCAAATCAAAGCAAACGAACAAGCACGCATTTGTACCATCTTTGTTTTTTATTATTGTAGTCACTATGATTGAGTGGATTCCGGGGATTCGGGCAGACGAAAATGCTCAATGGTTGTATTTCATGTTATATCCGCTAATTATTTGCAATATCTATCAACTATTCATGCTTCACAAATTGCAAAGTTAACGTATCAAAAAATATAGAAACGTGATGGGGATAAGTGTAGCAAAATAGAGGCTGTAAAAATTAGAGATTTTTTCTATTTTTTTACAGCCTCGTAGCCTAGTTCACTTCTTTGCTGTTGGCAGTCGAATCAGAAATTAACTGTGATACGCTAACATTCCGGAAACCTTGCCCACGGATTTCCTTTATCAATAATGGTAGGGATTTTTTTGTTTGTAAGGCATCATCTGATGCATGAAGTAAGATAATGTCGCCACCTTTTAAATTTCTGGAAACATTGCGAAGGATTTCTTTCGTATCTGCTGCTTTATCATCGTGGGGGTCGTTGCTCCAATGTATAGTTGTAAAGCCGTATGAATCAATAATTTGGAGAACCTCTTTGTTATAGTTCCCAGTTGGTGGACGCATAAGCATAATGTTCTTCACCTCAAGCTTTTTGAAAACATCGATTGCCTTCCCGATATCTCTTTTTACTTCATCTGCTTCCATGATTGTATAATCTTTATAAGCATAACCCATCATACCTACTTCGTGCCCGTCCTTGATAATTCTCTCCACTATATCAGGATGCCGTTCTGCCCAAGAAGCGCTGAGGAAGAAGGTGGCGTTCTTTATGTTCTCTTTTTCCAACGTATCTAAAATAGGGATTGCCAATTCATCCCCCCAACTAATATCGAAAGTAAGGGAAATATCATTTTTTGTTTCATCCCCTTTATAAAAGGCTTTCGGACCTATTTTTGTAGAGAAAACAGAGTAATTTGTATAGCTTTGCATGAACAGCAAACAAGCAACAAAAAAGGAAATAATTATGATAAAAAGTGTTTGTTTTATTTTACCTTTACTAGTAATAAAGAAGAAAAACATAAAATCCACCTCCATTTGTTTCACTTGTCCACTTCTCTTCACATGTATATGAAAAAGAAAAACAAGTAGAACAAAATTATTAGTGTATTCGTGTGTTCACTTTCAATGATTAGGATAAGTAGAGAAATTTTGGGAATAAATAAATCAAGACTGATATGCTAGAGGTGAAAATCATGCTGGGGTTGTTAATAAATAATAAAGAGATGAAAGAAATTGAATACATGTTAAAAAGAGAAATGGAAGAAATTTTATTGGATATGACAGATAATAGAGTAGACTATATAGTAAAGCATGCAATGGAAGAGAGATATCATTTATTATTTCAGCTTTTTAGAAGAATAGCTTCTCCAAATGAATGTTCCAAATATATATTAAAAAAACAGAAAAAAATTTAAAAAAATTGTTGACGGATAAAGAACAAGTGTGATAAATTATAAAAGTCGCTGATGAGCGGCGGGAAAAATGAAAAACATGTTGACATTGAAATTAGGAGATGTTATCATGTGGAAGTCGCTTTTTGAGTGATGGGAAGTTCTTTGAAAACTAAACAAAACAAGAAACGTCAACGTTAATTCTATATTAACAAAAAACGAGCAAGATAAACTTTTATATTGGAGAGTTTGATCCTGGCTCAGGATGAACGCTGGCGGCGTGCCTAATACATGCAAGTCGAGCGAACCCTTCGGGGTTAGCGGCGGACGGGTGAGTAACACGTGGGCAACCTGCCCTGCAGATGGGGATAACATCGAGAAATCGGTGCTAATACCGAATAATACTTTTCTTCACATGAAGAGAAGTTGAAAGTTGGCTTCGGCTAACACTGCAGGATGGGCCCGCGGCGCATTAGCTAGTTGGTG
>DAIDKD010000007.1 GCA_027451065.1 Bacillaceae bacterium
AATATCACTACTTTTACATCATCGTAATCTGTTGCTTCAATCCCATGAAGAATGTTCTTTTTGTCTGGATAAACTTCGTGTTGCTCATACTCCTCTGTCAAAAATACTTTTAAACGTTGAAAATATTCTTGCTCAAACTCTGGATGAATAAGCTCATACCACTTATTATGTATCATGAAACCTCTATCCTTTCTACCTTAGTTCACCATATCTTGTTTTATAAATACCAAAAATGAAACAATAAGTGCGCCTACTCCCCAAACAGTTAAGTTCATCAGCGAAAATTCCATCGTCATTCCATCAATGGACGGTAACTGCCCTGATAAGTAATCAGTCAATGTTGTATTCACACTGAAAATGTATTTTGCTCCTTCCCATGCTGTGGCAAGTTCTCTCAATATTTCCCCGGAAATAAGTGCCGCTAGCATGACTCCCATTCCAGCAGCGGTGTTGCGAATCAGCACAGATACCATAAAAGAAATGGTCATCACAACAATCGCAACAAACCAGACAAGCCCCGCCGTCATAAGTAGGTGTTTCCATTGGGGAACCAAATGGACATTAGTTGTATCTAATGTGCCATCTAAAATAGAAAAACCAGATAGAACAGGTGCTTGAAATCCGCTGTACCCGAAAACCAATCCGGATATTAGGTATGACATCACCGCAGCTGCGAGAACGATGAAAGATGTAAGCAATAGAGATGTTACATATTTACTCAGTAAAATTTTCCACCTTTTCACCGGCCTCGTCAGCAATACTTTAATGGTTCCCTCACTTCTCTCTCCTGAAACAATATCAATCACACCTACCATGACTAGCAACGGAATAAATAAACTGCCACTTTGCTCCAAAAAAGAGCGGGTGAAATTCGGTGCTCCTGGTGCATCTGGGTTAATATCATGATCTAAGTAAAATTGTTGTTGCTCCACTCGGACTCGTAACCAGGCCCGCCATTCTTCTGCTAATCCGAAACTATTCAAACGATTTTGATTATCGGTAATCCTCTGTTGCAAAGAAATACGCCAATCATCTGTTCCTAGCCGTTCTAATCTTTCTTCATATTGCTGATATTGGGCATAAACAAATATTGGAATCAAAATCAATAGGATCAGAAAAATAACTGTAATCCGTTGTCTTTTATATAATTTTTCGGTTTCGTTATAAACTAGCCGTAAAAACTCACTCATTTTTCTGCCCCCCTGTTAACTCAAGAAATAAGTCTTCTAATGTTACAGCTACTTCCTTTACGCCAAAAACAGTGATACCATTTTGAATCAAGTATGTATTGCAAGCCCCAACAGCCCCTGGATGCAATCGGCACACCACTGTTTCTCCTCTTATAGATACATCAGTTACATGCTCATACTGCTCTAGCAATGCTTTTGCTTTTTCCAAGGAACTTACTTTCCATTCTACCCTATCTGATGTGCTTTCCATCAGTTCTCCCATCGACGATACAGCAATGACTTCTCCTTCATTCATAATTGCCACCCTGTCACACATCATTTGCACTTCACTAAGCAAATGACTAGAAATACAAACACTAATCTGTTCCTTTTCCACTAAATTCCTAACAAAAGCCCGCAACTCTCTGATTCCAGCTGGATCAAGTCCATTTGTCGGCTCATCTAAAATAAGCAATTTCGGCTTCCCTAACAGAGCTTGTGCAATTCCAAGCCGCTGCTTCATACCAAGAGAGTATGTCTTTACTTTTTCATGGATTCTTTCTTCTAGCTGCACCATATTTGTCACTGCTTGAATTCGTTCATCTGGCACATCGCCAAGCATTCTTGCAAATTGCTTTAAATTCTCCCATCCTGTTAAGAAACCGTATAATTCTGGATTCTCAACAATGCTCCCAATGTACCCCATCGCTTTTGTAAAATTTCTTTGAACATCGTATCCAGCGATTTCAATATGTCCTTCCGTCGGCTTCATTAATCCGACAAGCATACGGATAGTTGTCGTTTTTCCGGCTCCATTGGGACCTAGAAAGCCAAATATTTCTCCCTCGTATACTTCAAAGGAAATATTGCGAACGATAGTTTTTTTTCTTATCTTCTTTGTAACATCTTTAACAGAAAGAACTGCATCCATCTCTACTCACCACCTAGATTCCACTGACTACTTATTATTTGCAGTAACCTTTGTGCCATTAACTGATATCCTTGGGCATTAGGGTGAAAATTATCTGAAGCAATAAGGGTATCTACTTCTCCCCGAAACAAGTCAAATGTAGGGATGATGTATACTTCCTCAAATAAAATTGCCACTTGCTCAAGTACGTGATTCCATTCTAATACATACAAGGCCGTACCCTCCATCCCTTCTATGTTTTCAAACGGATGATATAAACCTAACCAATAAATAGGAGCTTCCGGGTTTATTTGGCGCAGTGTATTCAGCAACACTCTGCTACTTTCACGAAATCCCTCCGTGTCTATTTCTAAAGAGTCAAAATCTACCATTGATAGTTCATCTTCCCACGGAAATAAATCGTTACCGCCAATAGTTAAAAAAATAATATCAGCTTGTCCAACAGTATGCCTTGCCCCTTCTTGCTCCAGAAGTTGTTGTAAGTCAGCGATGGCAGCTCCGCTAATAGCAAGATTAGAGACAGCTGTTTGTTGCTCATAATCCTCTCGTAGCGTTTCACTTACTCTTTTTACATAGCCCATGCCTTCACTGTCGCCAACACCTCTTGTTAAAGAATCTCCTAAGGCTGTGATATAAAGTACATCTTCTTGCCTTCGCTCCTCTTGGTCTGCCTCCACTACTATTGATTCAGCTTGTGGATTCAATACATTGATAACCCCTATGACAAAACCATAGGCCAACAAACCAATAGATAAACAAGCGGAGAACATTAGTATCTTCACTCTCTTCATAACTTTCTCCTTTTTCTCACAATTATATCATACGAGAGTGGAACACCAATATTCATATTGTTACACAATTGTAATATTCTCCTTTTGTGCTGTCTTTTTCTTCAACTTACCCAAAAATGATATTCTTTATCAAACCATTGGAATATCAATGAATTTCAATTTTATTAAATATTTTTAGAAAATGAATTCACAGAATATTATAATTGTATAGTGTTACGTTTTATTTACATAACCGCAACATTCGACAAAAACTAACAATTTTATGTTATAAACTTATTAGGATATCAGTCAGAAAGGTGTTAAGGAAAATGAAAAAAATGAAAGTAATACAGAAGGTAGTAGCAGGAATCGTTACGGGAATCGTTCTTTTATCTTCAGCAACACCAGCAGCTGCTGAAAATTTAAACACAACGCTTCAACAACAGCAAAGTCAGGCAAATTCACTACAAAATGAAATTGAGACAACAACAGCTGAAGTTTTGGCACTAGATAGCCAAATTGCGGATAAACAAAGTGAAATTGATGAAATGAAGCTACAGATTGAGCAAACGAACAATGAAATTGAAACAATCATAGCTGAAATAGAAGAAACACAAAATATTATTTCAGAAAAAAAGGAAGAGATTGCTAGTTTAGAAGCTAGCCAAGAGAGACGTATTGAAATATTGCGCGAGCGTGCTTCTACTCTTCAAAAGCAGAACCGTACAAACATGGCGCTGGACATTCTCTTAAATTCAGAAAGTATCGTTGACCTACTTCAGCGTGCTAGCTCATTAGGAACTTTATTCCAGTCCGATACAGACATTATGCAAGAACTACAAGAGACACAAACTATTATTGAGGCTGAGAAACAAATTCTTGAAGAAAAAGAGCAAGCATTAAGTGAACAACAAGAAGCTTTGCAACAAAAGCAAGCATCTTTACAGCACCAACAAGATGAACTGCAAAGACAACAAGATAATCTACAAGCAAGCAAATCACAAAAAGAAGCTGCTATCGCTTCTTTAGAAGCAAACTTACAGAGCGTAAGAAATGATATTGCAACAACAAATGCTCGTTTAGAGGAACAAGCAGCCGAAGCAGCACGGTTACTTGAAGAGCAAAGAGAAAGAGAAAATCGTCAGGCAGCAGCCGCAGCAAGTTCGAATAACCAGCCTGCTACAGCTGTCATGTCAAATGCGGCAAATACTAGTAGCGCTGACCGTAGTCTTATTGGTAACAATACGAATAACACGAATAATAGCAATACTGGTAATGCCAATACGAACAACAATGGTAATGTGATAAACATTGCTCGTCGATACATAGGTGTTCCTTACCGTTGGGGTGGAACAACGCCGAGTGGATTTGATTGTAGTGGTTTCGTTCTTTATGTGTTTAACCAAGCGGGACGTAGAGTTCCTCGTGTTGCACAAGCACAATGGAATGCTTCTACAAGAATCAGCCGTGCCCAAGCTCGTCCTGGAGATTTAGTATTCTTCCAAAATACGACTGGTAGATCAGGTATTACCCATGTAGGTATTTATATGGGCGGTAACCAATTTATTCACGCATCAAGTAGCCGTGGTATTACAATTACAAGCTTAAGTAACGTATTCTGGTCTCCTCGTGTAGCCGGATTCGGTAGAATTTAAGTAAGAAAATAGTGGTCAGGCTGTCTGAAATGGGAAAGTTCGCCCCTTTTCAAACAGCTTGACCACTATTTTTATGACAATTTTCTCAGAAATATTACACTTTATTTACACTGAGTCACTGTACAACACTTAGAAATTTCCATATGGTATAACCTTTATACACTCATTAAACGAAGAAAGGTGTCGAATCTCAATATGAAGCCAAGTAAATTTGGATTTTCTACCATTGCAGGACTCACTATTTTACTGGCAACCACAGCACCAGCCGCAGCAGAAGATTTACACACAGTAGTTCAGCAGCAAAAGGCTAACGTGCAAACTATTCAGAATGAAATAGAATTATTGCAAGAGTCTATTTCTAAATTAAGCGCTGACATTGAAAAAAATTATCAATATTTAGATGCTACCAAAGCAAAAATTGAGAAAATTCAATCTGAAATAGAAGAAAAAGAAGCAAAAATTGCTGAATTGGAAAAAGATATTGAAGAAAGAGTTGAAATTTTAAAAGAAAGAGCTACATCACTCCAATTACAGGATCATTCAGATATTGTATTGGATGTTATCTTACATTCAGAAAATATTGCTGATTTAATGAAAAGGGCTAGCTCACTATATACTATCTTTCAATCGGATGCAGATATCATGGAACAATTGGAAAATGACCAAGCTACAGTGGAAGCAGAAAAAGAAGCTGTCATAAAGCAAAAAGAAACAGTACTTGAAAAACAAAAAGAATTAGAAGCGCAACAAACTGCACTAACAGAAAACGAGGCTCAGAAAAAAGAATCTTTAGCAACATTGACAGAAAAATTAACTGTAGCAGCAACGAAGTTAGATGCAACAGAAGCCCAACTAAAAGAACAAGAAGCCGCTGCTCTATTTATTGCCGAACAAAATGAGGAACCAACCCCTACTTCGAGGAAAAAAACTAGGACAAGCATTGTTTCTAATGAATCCAATAGTAGTGGCCGTTCCAACAGTACATCTAATAATTCCAGTAATCCCAATAATTCTAGTGAAAACTCTAACAGCCATGTTGATAACAGCTCTAGCAGCAACTCTAACAATCTAATAGATATTGCACTTTCCTATCAAGGTGTACCCTATGTATTCGGTGGAAAATCGCCGAGTGGTTTTGATTGCAGTGGCTTCATTTGGTATGCATTCAATCAATCTGGTCACAATATAGGTTACCAAACTGCCGCTGGCTATTATAGCAGTTCCACCAAAGTAAGCGATTCGAATTTGCAGATTGGTGATGTTGTTTTCTTTTCTAACACCTATAAACCTGGTGTTTCCCATGCGGGTATCTATATTGGCAATAATCAAATGGTTCATGCAGGTAGTAGCGGAATTACCATTACTAGTTTAAGCAATTCTTACTGGGCATCCCATTTTACTGGATTTGGCAGACTTTAACGCTTATAAATATCAGAGTTTTTTGACAATTGTTGGAAAATATTACATTTTCGTTACAATTCGACAAAATATAACAAAATTATCTAAAACTATGATATATTTTGATAGCCAAAAAAATTATCGTAATTAAGAAAGGTGATCAATATTAATATGAAATCAGCTTACAAATTAGGATTTTCAGCAATTACAGGATTGTCTATCTTATTCGCATCGACAATTCCGGCAGCAGCAGAAAGTTTAAATACAGTCATTGAACAACAAGAAGATGAAATAGAACAAATTAAATCAGAAATGGCCTCTCTACAATCAGAGATTGAAAGATTAAATAAAGAAATTGAAACGAACCAAAGCAACATCGATGCAAAAAAAGCTGAAATAAAAGCTACAAATGCAGAAATAGAAGAAACTCAAGGGAAAATCAAAGAAACTCAAGAGCTTATCAAAGAAAAAGAAGCCGAGATTGCTTCATTGGAAGAAAGCATTGAGAAACGCATTGAAGTTTTAAAAGAGCGTGCAACAAGCCTTCAACAGCAAAATCGTACGAACATTGTAGTAGATGTTCTCGTAAACTCTGAAAATATTGCAGATCTACTGCAAAACATGAGTTCACTAAACATGATATTCCAATCTGACACAGATATTATGAAACAATTGGAAGAAGATCAAGCGAAAGTAGAAGCTGAAAAAGAAGAAGTAAAAAAACAAGAAGCTGCGTTGAAAGAGCAAAAGGCTTCTTTAGAAGACAAGCAAGCGACCCTTAAGGAACAACAAGCTTCCTTAGAGGAACAAAAGGCTAATTTGAAAGAAAGTGAATCTAAAAAAGACTCTGCTTTAACATCATTACAAAACAAATTAAACAAAGTAATGACTGAAATGGAAGATAACAAAGAGGAATTAGCACTTCAAGAAGCTGCTGCTGCTGCTGCAGCGCTTATCGCTGAGCAACTTGCAGCAGAAGATTCAACAACTGAAAATACAACAGCTGTAAATGAGCCCCTCCTTCCAGTTGCAACTGAAGAATCATCAAGTAGTTCTGACAGCAGTTCTAGCAATCGCTCTAACAGTAGTTCTAGCAACAGCTCTAACAGCAGTTCTAGCAACAACTCTACTAACAGTAGCTCTAGCAACAGTTCTAACAGTAGTTCTAGCAACAACTCTAACAGTAGTTCTAGCAACAGCTCTAACAGTAGTTCTAGCAACAACTCTAACAGTAGTTCTAGCAACAACTCTAACAGTAGTTCTAGCAACAACTCTAACAGTAGCTCTAGCAACAGCTCTAACAGCAGTTCTAACAACAACTCTAACAGTAGCTCTAGCAACAGCTCTAACAGCAGTTCTAACAACAACTCTAACAGTAGCTCTAGCAACAACTCTAGTAATATCGTAAGCATTGCTAAAAAATATCTTGGTGTTCCTTATGTATTCGGAGGAAAATCTCCAAGCGGGTTTGACTGCAGTGGCTATATGTGGTACGTGTTAAACGAATCTGGTCGTAGCATAGGTTACCAAACTGCCGCTGGCTTATATAGTAGCTCATCTAAAGTAAGCTCTCCTCAAGTTGGAGACTTAGTATTCTTCTCCAATACTTATAAAGCCGGTATTTCTCATGTTGGCTTCTATATTGGAAACAACCAATTCATTCATGCTGGTGGAAACAAAGTACAAATTACAAGCTTAAGTAATTCTTACTGGTCATCTCACTTCACTGGATACGGAAGACTATAATAGAAAAGGGAGTGTGTGAAATGGGCAAATGCTTCCCATTCCACACACTCCCTTTTCTATGTAAAATCTATTTTTATTTTCATACATACAGTTTTGTCGAAAGGAAAGGAGAAAGTTTGAAAGCTCTCTCCTTTCCTTTCGACAAAATATGACATTCTTCTTGCTGATATTACATTTGTTTTACAATTCGACAAATTTCAACAATAGAGAGAAAATCCATGGTATAAAATGAATAGTAAATTTTCAAACTACCATGGAGGATAAAATAAAAACATGAAATCAATATTAAAGTTTGGTGTTTCTGCAATAACAGGATTATCTATCTTATTTTCAACGGCAATACAGGCATCTGCTGAAGATTTGAAGTCAAAGGTACAACAACAAGAAAGCGAAATCAATGAAATAAAAAATGACATGGAAGCTCTCCAAAAAGAGATTTCTAGCTTAAATGATGAAATGAAAGAAAATAAAAATAAATTAAATACCACAAAAATTGAGATCACAGACATTCAAGCGGAAATAAAAGAAAAAGAAGAAGTAATTGCCAATTTAGAGGAAAACATCGAAAAGCGTATTGAAATTTTAAAAGAGCGTGCTGCAGCTCTTCAACAACAAGATCGTACAAATATTATAGTAGATGTTATTTTGAATGCAGAAAGCATTACAGATTTACTTCAAAGCATGACGTCGTTAAACGCTATCTTCCAATCTGATACAGATATTATGGCGCAATTAGAAACTGACCAAGCCCTAGTAGAAACAGAAAAAGTAGCTATTGCTAAAAAAGAACAGGAACTGCTTGAAAAACAAGACGATTTAGAAGAACAAAAAGCTGCGCTAAAAGAAAAGGAATCAACAAAAGAAAACTCTTTAGCAGCATTAAAAAATAAATTAGCAACAGCGATGACGAATCTAGAAGCAACAGAAGAACAGTTAGCGGCACAAGAAGCAGCTGCATTATTTATTGCAGAACAAAGTGATGATAATGAATCAGAAGCCACTTCAGCCGCTGTAAGCACTAGTTTGCTCCCTGAACCTGATTCCAGTGAAGAAACTAGTGAATCAACAAGCTCTAATACCAATTCCGGCAGTGTCGTAAGCACCGCCCTTTCCTATCAAGGTGTTCCTTACGTATTTGGTGGAAAATCGCCAAGTGGATTTGATTGCAGTGGCTTTATCTGGTATGTATTTAACCAATCCGGAAAAGGAATCGGCTATCAAACTGCCGCTGGATTGTACAGCAGTTCAGCAAAAGTAAGCTCCCCTTCAGTTGGAGATTTAGTATTCTTCTCCAATACTTACAAGTCTGGTATTTCTCATGTAGGTATTTACATTGGAAACAACCAATTCGTTCACGCTGGCGGAAGTGCTGTTCAAGTTACTAGCTTAAGCAACCCTTATTGGTCAGCCCACTTCACAGGATACGGTAGACTATAACAAGAAAAAGCAGGTTGTCCATTTTCAGACAACCTGCTTTTTCTTTTCACTACACTAGCAACCAATACTCAACATGCGCTCCCTGATTCTCACAGCTTGCTGTTTCTGTTATAATAAGAAAAAGGATCTTCTTACGAGGAGGGGAAAGAATGGAACAACAATTAATAAGAAAACAGTTTTATGAAACATATATAAAGGATGCTACTGATTCCAATCCGATTCAAGCATTATCAGAGAAATTCTTAAGTGAGCAGCATAATGACTCTTTTGATATGTCATCCTTGCGTTTTGCACAAGGTGAACTATATTATCAGCTGAAGGATTTCGAAGCTGCTATTTTTAAATGGGAAATGGTTCATAATGAAATGCAGTCTTGGGCACATAAAAATATCGCTGATGCCTATGTAGAATTAGGTCGTTTATCCGACGCTGAGGAAATGTACACCTCCATTGAAACGGATGATAAAACACTGACGATGGAAATATCATTGCACTTATTTTCTATGTACATCACGAATGAAAGACTTGATTCAGCAGATACAGTCATCAAAGAAGCAGTATCTTTCTATCCTGATTATCCAGATGTCACAGCTGTTGCTCGTAAATTTTATGAGGACCAACAAAACTGGATTTGTGCTGTTGACCTAGCAAAAGACGAAGCTCTTCGAACAAACTCATTAGAATGGTTTCATGTGCTGCAGGCATATGTTGATGACAACATCACCAGCAAGCATTCTCCAAAATACTTCTATGAGTGCTTACTCTCTTTGCACGCAATTCATCCGGGATATTTTGAGCAGTTTTCTGCATCCCTATGGAAGCAATATGAAAATGAAGAACTGTATCTAGAGTGGCTACAAATAATGAATGAGGTACTATTAAACCTTCAAATAGATACTCCTTCCTCCTGGAATACTTTGTCATCACTATTTGAGTTGGCATACAAAAAATTAACGGAAGGTCACTATGCTTTGAAGAAAATAAAGGAAATCATGCCTGACTTCTTCATGAACTGGTTACGGATCACGAATCCGTCCCAATCATTGTTTGCCGCTGCCGCTACATTGTCTTGGAATGAGATATTTCCTTCTAGTCTAAATTCTTACACGGTACAATATGCCAATAAAATGTATCAGCATTGTTCCTATGAGAAAAATGGCTTAGATTATTTCACCACTCTCTTTAAAGATGTCATGAATTGGGCAGAAAGTATGGAAATACCAATTGTTGAAGAATGGAAGCTACAAAGTGATTATACAATCAACAACACAGCCCAATCTAATAGTGAAAAAGTAGCACAATTACTAGCTATTTTAAAGCAAAGACTTCAATATATTTGGGAAGAACAAAAGAAACACGAGCAAGAAATCGCTGATACAATTGCTTGGAATGAAGAAATCGTTGGAAAATTGAATGGCTTTACTGCCAACCTAAAAGAAATGGAACAGGAAAAAATAAAAGCCATTGTTCACTCTTATAACGATATGAAGGAAAAATTAAAAGCGGACTTACAAGAAAATATCCCTCTGATTTTGAAGGGATGTAGGGAAATTATTACAGAAGAAAGTGACTTCTCCCGCCTGCATATTGAACTAAATGAAGAGATGAATAAGCGTATCAATACCTATTTACAAGAGCGAATCACCCATTATTTCGCATTAGATGCACATAATTGGGTAACCCACTCTAGCGAAGAGTTTATCGAAGTAGAAACTTACTTAGAAGAAATGTGCCAAACTTTTAATGCACTCTATCAAGAAGAAAAATTATCGTTACAGTTAGACTTCCATATACTTGATGACTGGCATCGTGATATCAATCGTATGACGAGCAGAGTGAAGATAAACGAATTGAATATTCTCTTACGCTTCACACCTTCACAAGCACTTCTAAAAGGTGCAGGAAAAATCATGAGCCCACTTGTACAAAACAAGTCCATGCTCTATACAAGATACAAAAAATATATCAAATCAAGAAGCTATGAAGAAGTCACCGAAACAATTTTGAATAGCTTATTTGTACAATTTGAACTGTTCGAAAGTGCATTAGATCGAGATATCTCCATGTTCTTCGATAAAGTTTTCAAATCACTATATCAACTAGTGCAGGAAACAAATAAAGAAATAAGTACAAATAAAGCCGTCCTACAAAAACTATTGGATTCACCGGAAGTATATGGTGACCCGCTAACATTGTTTGACTTGAGGCTCCATCAGTATGAATTGATGACTAGTCCAAAACAACCAATATTGTCAGAGGAAGTGTAGCATAAGAAAAGCGCAAATGCCTTGGTCAGCTTTCCTCGAAAAATGTTCTTTCCACCAAAAGTCGCTTTTGGAACTAGACAAACTTATACTTTCATGTCTTTCAAAGAAATAGTAGGCTGTCAGAAAAGGAATTCTCTTCCCTTTTCTGACAGCCTACCTAATCTTCATCCTTCACATCTATATCTTCCGGAATCGGTTCACTATACCATTCTTCCACTAGTTGTTTATACTTCTCTAACTGTTCGAAATGCGTGTCAAATTGTTCCTTTAATATTAAGTGCTGTTCACCATCAAAGACTGTTCTAATTTTCTTCTGAAGAATCAAAGTTTCTACATATGCCTCAGAAACAGATAAATATTCGGCCATTTCTTTTAATGTTAAATACATAAGAATCCCTCCTTCATTCTCTAACTCATCATACCATAGTTAATGGAAATAGAGGTAGCATTGAAGCAGGGAGCATATATCTTAAATCAATTGATACTTTTGAAAACTCTTATATAGCCCATCATTATCAACAGAGGCAGTAATGTCATTGGCAATCTTCTTTAAATCATCTTTCGCGTTCCCCATTGCAATACCAACAGCACAAAAATCTAGCATTTCGGCATCATTCATACCATCACCTATGCCGATTGTCTGATTTCTAGAAATATCTAAGTGGTTAATCAATGTTTCAATCGCCATTGCTTTATGGACATTAGGAACAGTCAACTCACCGCTATCTTTTCCAAAGAGTGGAACAGTACATTGAATTACACCAAACTTTCCTTCAAACTCCTTTTTAATTTGAGCGAAAGGAACATTTTTGTTTTCTAAAAAGCAGGCTTTGTTTACATCATTACGATAGAGGTTTTTTTCACCAATAATCATGCTATTCACAAAATGTTTGGTGTGCTCTTCCATCTTTGCTTTAAGCGCAGGATTCCCCTCTGTATTTTCATAAATACACTGTTCCAATCCAAGTAATAAATTTTCACTGGCATACAAACCACCATTGGACTCTAAATAAAAAGGAATCTCATATTGGTTGAAATAATCCACCATATGTTTAACGTCCTCTTCAGCAACCTTTTTATGAAACAGCATATCTTCGCCAATTTCTACAAAGCCACCACCAGCACCAATGATGCCATCAAAGCCAACTTCCAAAATAAAGTCGTAAATTTCAGCTTTTGAACGACCTGTACATAAATAAATCATATGTCCATTTTCTCTAGCCTGAATGCACGCTTCCTTAGCAGAATCGGGTACAAGCCCATCATCACCAACTAAAGTCCCATCTACATCCAAAAAAATAATTTTTTTGTTCATTTTTTTCAAACCTTTCTTGAGTGCTTCTTTTCAAGTCAATTATACTTGCTGAAATGCATTTCATGTCAATTGCTTTTTCATTTCAAAAAGAGGAGTCACACAAAATGCTACGGTGTGCCTCCTTTTTTGTGGATAGAATGATGAAAGTTCTTATCACTTTTTTCTATAAAATACATTGGGATTGTATCGCGGCACTTTCAAAGATGCTTTCCTTATCCTTACCCCACATTCTCAATATCTACTACTACAGCTTTTTCTTCATGATAGACTGGTTTTTTAATAAATATCGATAAGATTATCGCTAATACTGTAAGTACAACTCCAATTAAAAATGTGAAGTTAATCGCATCTACTCCTGCTTGTCTAGCAATTTCATCTTGCACCGCATCTGATAACGGTGAGCCTAATTGAAGTTGTACTTCATTCATCAATTCTGTCGTACGGGCTTCCGAGTAGTGAGTTTTCAACGTAACGAAGATAGCAGTTCCTATTGCCCCAGAAACTTGTTGTATAGTGCCATTCACCGCCGTTCCAGATGGATTAAGGTGATTCGGTAACTGATTCAGTCCATTCGTTTGCACAGGAGACATGACGAGAGCAACACCAAGACCACGTACAATAAGCCATATCATAATATTCGTTGCCGCTGTTTCTAGGCTCAACAATGATAAAAAATACGATGCAACTCCAATCATGGAAAAGCCAATTATTGCTAAAGGTCTCGCTCCAACTTTGTCATATAACCATCCTGTAAACGGCATTGCAAGTGCCATAACCAGAGTACCTGGAAGTGAGATTAGCCCTGACTGGAAAGTAGTATATCCTTGGATATTTTGAAGATAAATAGGCATTAACATCATTGGTGCATAAAGAATTAATGCTAGAATTATTGCAATTACAGAGCTCAGTGCAAACATCGAATACTTATACACACTTAAATCCAAAAGTGGCTTTTCAATCTTACATTGCCGAATAACAAAGAATACTAAAGCCAAGAGCCCCACGAGGATAACGCCATAAACGGTAATATCTGTCCAACCATGGACACTTGCATTACCAAAGCCTAGTAAAATGCTTGTAAAGCTAACGCTTGATAATACTACTGAGAAAAAATCAATAGAAGTTTCACGTTGTTCCAACACATTTTCTAATTTCCAAACTGCTAAAGCCAACGCTATTATTGCTAACAATGCAATCATAACAAAAATCATACGCCAACCAAATCTATCAACAATAAATCCTGAAAGCAATGGTCCTATTACCGGTGCCATCATATAAATTAGCCCGTTAATCCCTAACGCCATACCACGTTTTTCTCGACTAACTGTAGCAAGCAATACGTTCATTAAGAGGGGCATTAATATTGCAGTACCAGCTGCTTGAATAGCACGAGCTAGCAGTAACAGTGGAAAGTTCGGTACAAATATTGCCAGCATCGTTCCGGCAGTAAAAATACTCATTGCTGTAATAAAAACTTGATGACTTTTAAATTTTGTAACAAAATAGGCGCTTGTTGGAATCAATACACCAGAAACCAACATATTAATCGTTGTTAACCATTGTATCGTAGAATATCTTTCAACCTGTATATCCCTCATAATAACGGGTAATGCAATGTTTAATGAGACATTGTTTAGTATTGCTACCAATGTTCCCACCATCATGATACCTATCATAAAGTATGAGTTCTTTTCGTTCTTCTATTCTATATCTGCCATTATTCTCCTCACGTTTCCAAAGTGATGCTCGCTTTTTTGTTGAATGAAGATGATTGTACTTATGAAATCTCTTTAACAATTTGTCTCAATGCTTCTCTAACAGGTGTTAGTGGACGACCAAGAACTTTCTCAAAATCATTACTTTCAACTTCTAGTGAGCCATTCCGAATACTTTGTTGAATTCCTACTACAATTGAAATTACATGTTCAGGTAGCCCTAAATCTCTCATGGTCTTACCGTACTCCTCATCACTAACTAGTTGTACGGATACCTCTTTATCCAATACATCACTAAGGGCACCAACTAGCTCTTCTTGAGTCAAAAGCGGTCCAGATAGTTCGTAAATTGTATTTTCATGGTTATCCCCTGCAAGAACTGCTGCCGCTGCTTCTGCATAATCTTGTTGCAATGCCCAACCCACTTTACCTTTCTCGGCAGAAGTTAGCCATGAAGCGCCTGATAGAACACCTTGAATGCTTCCGATTTCATTTTCCAAATACCAATTATTCCGTAAAAAAGAATAAGGAATGCCCGTCTTAACAATAGCTTCCTCTGTCGCTACATGCGGTGGAGCCATTAAATTCCTACTTTCCGTTGCATTTGCAATGCTTGTATACGCAATAAACTTAACTCCTGCACGTTTAGCTGCTGCAACTGCATTCGTATGTTGGCGGATTCTCGTATCAGTATCACCATCTGCTGAAATAATCAATAGACGATCAATTCCTGCAAAAGCGTCATCCAATGTTTGTGGATAATCAAAATCTCCATGACGAACTTCTACACCTTGAGAACGCAACCCTTCAGCTTTTTCAGGATTACGGACACTTACTACCAATTGACTTGCTGGGACAGTTTTCAATAATATTTCTACAATCTTGGAGCCTAGTTTTCCTGTCGCTCCTGTTACTAATAATTTCATGTAAATCTTCCTCCTTCTAGATTTCAGTTACACCTTTGCATTCAACGAATATTTTTCAACTCAGTGGAACAAGTCAGCTGCTGCCGTAGAAAAGCAGAAGCGGCTCGCTCTGCTTTGAAGAAAATAAGATTTTACCAACGAGGCGCTTTTCCTTCATGATAAAATATCTTCCACACAGTGAACTAGCCGCTGGAACCACATATCTCTCCTATCGCTCATCGTCTTGAGATAAGAATCTTACTACCTATTCACACGAGATAAATGCCTAATCGAGATCTTTCCCATTTGTTGCAATTACTTTCTTATACCAATCAAAACTCTTCTTCTTACTTCTTGCAAATGTTCCATTTCCATAGTCATCTTGGTCTACATAAATGAAGCCATAACGCTTAGACATTTCTGAAGTACCTGCACTAATTAAATCAATGCAACCCCAGCTTGTGTAACCCATTAACTCTACCCCGTCCGTGATTGCTTCTCTCATTTGGTCAATGTGCTCACGTAAGTAGTCAATACGGTAGTCATCGTTGATAGAACCGTCTTCCTCTACTGTATCATAGGCACCAAGACCATTTTCTACGATAAATAATGGCACTTGGTAGCGGTCATACAATTTTTTCAATGCAATGCGTAGTCCTTTCGGATCGATTTGCCAGCCCCAATCAGATGCTCTTAAATATGGGTTTTGGATACCGCTGAAGAAGTTTCCTTTTTCTTTTTTCTTTTCTGGATCACCACTAGCTACCATCGTCATATAGTAACTAAATGATAAGAAATCTACTGGATGCTGTAACAAGATTTCCTCATCCCCTGGTAACATCTCAATTTCAATGTTATTTTCAGCAAAATAACGATTCATAAAGCTTGGGTAATAACCACGAACTTGAACGTCAGTGAAGAATAAATTCATTTGATCAATATCTAATGCTGCGATTGTATCATCTGGATTACATGTTTCTGGGTATACTTCCAGACGCGCTAACATACAACCAATTTGCGCATCAGGGATGATTTCATGACATGCTTTTACCGCTCTTGCACTAGCAACGAATTGATGGTGCAATGCTTGGAAAACTGCTTGTTCTTTATTTTCCACTTCATCAATAAGTATTCCGCTCCCGATGTACGGGCTGAACATAGAAATATTAATTTCATTGAAAGTAAGCCAGTATTTTACTTTATCTTTATAACGTTTGAATACAGTTTCTGCATAGTGAACAAAGTAATCAACTACTTTACGATCTGTCCAACCATTATTCTCTTGAACAAGGTGCAGTGGCATTTCGTAGTGAGATAGCGTGACCAATGGTTCAATCCCATATTTTAATAGTTCATCAAATACTTTATCATAAAATGCTAGTCCTTCCTCATTTGGCTCTAACTCTGTTCCGGTTGGGAAAATACGCGGCCAAGAAATAGACAGGCGGAATGTTTTAAAGCCCATTTCTGCAAATAACGCAATATCCTCTTTGTAGCGATGGTAAAAATCAATCCCACGACGTTTTGGGAAATTTCCATCTGTATCTCTTGCTAGCAGAGCTTCTAATTCCCTTTTACTTGTTACATCCATTGCGTGCCCGTTCACACGCTCTTCTTTTGGTACAAATTCAACCATATCAAAGATAGATAGCCCTTTTCCTCCTTCGTTATACGCTCCTTCTAATTGATTGGCTGCTGTTGCTCCTCCCCATAGGAAGTTTTCTGGAAATGTTGTTTGTAATTTTGACATATTCGGCATTCTCCTTTACTTTATCCTTCTATTTTAAAGTATTGCCTTGTTCTAAGTACCTCACTACTCTCAAAACGTTTTCATCTTTATGAACTTATCATAATCTCTGAAATGCATTTCACGTCAAGTGCTTTTTGTTGTTATGAAATACCTTCTCCGTTTGTTGCAATTACTTTTTTGTACCAATCGAAACTTTTCTTCTTCACACGTCGTAACGTTCCATTTCCTTCATTGTCTTTGTCTACATAAATATAACCGTAACGCTTTTTCATCTCACTTCATAAAATAGCTTCCTTACCTACAAAATGATTAGGCAAGGAAGCAATGACTTATTTGATTAGAAGTAAATTCTCACCAAAGTTTTTCATTCCTAGTTTTTCTGAAACTTTTTCAAATGATCTTGTATTAGTAATAATAACAGGTGTCTCGACTTTTAAGCCTTTCTTTTTGATATTTGCCATATCGAAAGTCAATATTAGTTCCCCTGCTTTTACTGAATCTCCTTGCTTAACTAAAGCATTAAAATGTTCTCCATTTAAGTTTACCGTGTCCATTCCAACATGAATCAGCATTTCAACACCATCTTCGCTTACTAAACCAATGGCATGTTTGGTTGGGAATAGTACAGAAACTGTTCCATTGAATGGTGCACGTACCTCACCAGCTTCTGGCTCGATAACAACGCCGTGTCCCATCAATCCTTGAGAAAAAGCTTGATCTTCAGCCTCAATTAACATACGCGCAGTTCCTTTAATTGGAGAGCCGATTGTGCGTTCACCATATACTTTTTTATCCTCCGTGGCTTGTTCAACAACTTCAACATCTTCTTCTTGATGGAAGAACCAAGTAAGTGCGAAAGATACAATCATAGCAATAGCGATACCGATTAAGACATTGATTACATCTGTTAAGTCTCCATCAGGGCGAATATAGTTAGGAATTGTAAAGATACCCAATCCACCTTGATTCCAGGAGGTAAGATTTGTGAAACCTGCGTATGCTCCACCAAGTGCACCACCGATACAAGTAAAGATGAAAACTTTTTTACGTGGAAGCGTGTACCCATAAATAGCTGGTTCGGTAATTCCGACTAATCCTGAAATAATAGCAGGAATCGCTAACGATTTTTCCTTTTGAACTTTTAGCTTGAAATATAAAGCAATTAGTGCTGCTGTCTGTCCGAATGATACAACTGCAACTGGTGTTAAGATGTTCTGCCAACCATTTACTGAGAACTGCATAAGACCCATCGGAACAACCGCCCAGTGCAGACCAAACATTACTAAGATTTGCCAGAAGAAACCAACTATAGCACCATAAACAATTGGTGAGAAAGCAATCAATGATTCGAATCCAACCATTAAAAGGTCAGTTGCAAAAGTAAAGACTGGACCAACGACTAGGAAACCGATTGGTAAAGTAATTAGCACTGTGAAGAAAGGAACAAAAAAGTTCGCAATCATTTCTGGAATCACTTTTTTAGCAACTTTTTGAACTTGACTAGCTAATAAGACAATAAAGATAATTGGGACAACCGATGAAGCATAGTTTCTGGCGATAAATGGAATCCCGAAGACTGTTTGATAAATCGGGCTTTCAAAAATAGAACCAGCGAAAAGCGTCATGATTGGCTCGCCTACACCTAGTGCACTAAGCGAAAGATTTGGATTCATTAATCCTGCCCCTAATAATAAACCAACAAATTCATTAACTTTAAACTTACGGGCAGCTGTTAACCCGATGATTATCGGCATGAAATGGAATACTGAATCTCCAATATTGTCAAGCATAATAAATGTACCACTGTCACGCTCAAACCAGCCAAAGAAAACCATTAAAGCTGTCAGACCTCGTATCATCCCCCCTGCAGCTAGGATGGCAAGAAACGGTTGAAAACATCCAGAGATTGCGTCAATTATGACATCAAATACTCGTTGTTTCTCACCTGATTGTGAATCATCAAATGTAAGAGACCCTACTCGTATTACATCTTCAAATACCTGACCAACATGGTTTCCGATAACAACTTGATACTGCCCACCGGCTTGCATGACGGTAACAACTCCGTCCATAGCCTTCAGTTCATCGGTTTTTGCGATACTTTCATCCTTTAATTTAAAGCGAAGACGCGTGATACAATGTGTCAAGCCATTGATATTTTCAGGGCCACCCACTTTTTCTAAAATTTCTCTTGCTAACTGTTCATACTTCATTTTTTTCCCCTCCATCTCTTTTCATAGCATCTATTATCAATTATGTTTCCATAATGTAATAAACTTATTTAGTCTTGCTGCGAAGCACTGTCGCGAACTACTTTTTCAATGTGAAGTGTCAGATACATTCGCTCTTCCTGACTTAAAATATAATTATATTTTCCCTTGATGTGCTGTTCAAGAAGCAATGCACAAGCAAGCGATTTCTGGTATTTGTGCTGAATATGGTTAAAAAAATCGACATCAAGTGAATCATTATAAATCGTTCCTGCAAACAACCGCTGTACAAAAGATCTCAAGTGTACAACAAATCTGTAATACGATAAAGAGTCTTCATTGTACTCAAGATTAAAATTACATTTAACGATTTCTAGCATTTCTGAGATAGCCGTTGTAATCTTTTCAGTCATTGAAAGGGTCAAATCATGTTCAGCATTCATAATATGAAGAACAAGATTCGCGGCTTCATTTTCATCAAAGTCAAGTCCAAATCTTTCATTTATAACTTCAGTCATTTTTAATGCAACCTGAAATTCATCCCGATAAATCTGCTTGATATCCCATAGCATCGTATTCTTTAGGTAAATATTCATGTTAGCTCGTTCAATCATAGTGTTGATATGGTCAGTCAGTGTAATATAAATCGTATTGTGAAGCTCTCTTTCAAGTGTCTCTTTGGCATAGGTAATAAGCTCTTCCGCCAGATTAAAAATATCTTCTGGTATTTGTGTCAACAATTGCTGCAACTTCGATATTTCAGTGCTATCATTAAGCGAAAAAATTTTATCTATACGACTAACATCAATGAGGTCACCTGTTTTTAACCCAAAAGCCAAGCCTTTACCCATCACAATAATCTCTTTACCTTGCTTATCTTTAGAGATGATGACACTATTGTTTAAAGTTTTTTTTACTTTCACTTTTTGGCTCCCCTCCTAAAAAAAAACCTACCAATAATAACCCCTTATCCCAGCGAAAATACGCGATAAGATGTTAATTATTGAGTAGGTTTAGCACGCTAGTTTTTAGATGTCTGTATGACACCCGCGTTCACTATCCTAATAACTGATTGTATGAATACGATTACATTTAATATTATAGCACTTACTTCTTCGTTTTGCAACCCCTTTCTAAAATATAGCATGACAAACTCATGAAAGTTTTTAATGCTAGTTAGTAACGTATCATATATTTTTTAGATTAGTGAAAGGACGAACGGTCTTCCGCCTCCGCCTCAAATCTGCACATGGAGATGACAGGTCGCAAGCAGCCTGAAGAAAATCGCTTCAGTCTCATTGCTGAAAATTGTTCCAACTCATGGTAAGCGCCTAAAGTTCAAGGCACAAACCATAAGTAATTCAAATTTTCCCTCAACATGTCACTTCCATATTCCGATTTGGCTACGGCTCCAGACTTTCAATCAGATTTCTACCACTATTACACCAGTTATCCTTCAAATAGCACAGTAAGATATTTTGAAAAACCCAAAGAAAGCATGTATCGTTTCCTTCTCAAGCTAGTGTACTTCCCCATTTCTAAAAGCTTGAGAATCGCTAAATTTCCTCTGTAATTCGGCAGTTACTTGCAGCTCATCTTCCATAAATTAGGATCTCTCCTAGTAGAAATTACCTTCCTGTACCAATCAAAGTTTTTCGTCCAAATTCTATGTATTTTATTTCGTTAAACTCTTCTATTATAAATTGCCCATCCTGGTATCGTACTTTTGTTACACTCCCATTGTGCAAACCATTTTTAGGAATCGGCATCTCTATTAAACTTGTTACAAAACTCATAATCGAAACACCATGAGAAACTACTAAAACGTTCCCGCCACCATTTTTCTTTGTTACTTCTGCTAAATCTTCTAATTGCTTTGTCACTCTTTTACGAACCGTATGGATACATTCAGCTAAATTCGATGTATCAGCCTCTACGATGGCACTAAGCATCTTTCCAACAGTTCGATGGGATGATTCTTCTAACATGTCTTGGAAAGAATTATATCCTAATTTCTTTGCAGCATCTTCCCATGCTTCATCACCTGATATACCTTCGTAAATTCCAAAACAAGATTCACGTAGATTCTCCAATTCAATTATATTTAAATCTTCCTGCCCTTTTTCACCTAAAATAATCCGGGCCGTTTTAATTGTGCGACCTAGATCACTTGAATAAGCAGCAGCAAAGTCAATATCTTTTAACCCTCTACCTAAACTTTTAATATCTTCTGCACCTTCTATTGTCAGCGGTGTATCTGACCAACCTTGCATCTTATTAAGTGCATTAAATATTGTTTGTCCATGTCGTACAACGTATAGTACTACTTCTACACTATTATTTTCCATTTACTCTCACTCCTCTTTTTAAAAGAAAAATCACTTCATGTCCTAGAATTACCTTATGTAAGATTCACTCGATCTGTTGCAATTACTTTTACACCATTAAAAACTCCCATATGTCACTAATTCTAGTGCAGGATGTAACTCCACATTTGTTAAAATATGTAACTCTTTGACCCTTGGTTCCGCATAAGAAGATCTCTTTAACAAAGGATAGTCTATATAGGCCGGATGACACATAATTTCAACACTGTTTAAGGATTTTACTCGCTCTGGAAGACTATCAAAGTAATCAAATGTCACACCCTCGCTGTAGAAATCAGTCAAGCAATTATCAGTAAATCTTTCAACATTCTGTAATTCAATTGGCAATGGGAGATGCGCTGCTTCTGTAATGCGAACAGGTAGCTGATATTTTTTTGACAGCTTTGCTGTAACAGGTGCTACCCACGGTAATTGGTGGTTGTGATGATGGCTGTCCATATGAGTTAACGTCAAACCAGTTGCTAAAAATTTTTCAATTTGAGCAGTCCATTCCTTTTCCAATTCTGCTTCATTGATTTCTTCTTTCTCTAAAACAGCTTGAAAACTTAAAAAATTACCATCTTCATCTACCAAAGAAGGAACATCATGACAAAGCGGCCTCCCCAAATCTAAAGTAAGATGAATTCCTAATCCTAATGTTAGATGGCGTTTTGCCAGCTCAATTGCATGATCAGTTCCTTCCATATTCATTAATATTGTTGCTGAGTTAACAATTCCATTTGTATGTGCTTCAATAGTCCCATAATTTACTCCTCGTGAATAACCGAAATCATCTGCATTTACAATTAGCTTCGTCATAGCATCCTCTCATTCCATTGATTTAATAAAGATACACTTTTATCGAATAAGGTTGTTTAATCGCTTTCACACAGTATACGATTATCATATTATATGAAATGCATTTCATATCAAGGTTTTTTCAAAAAAATCAAGAAATATAAGGCGAATTGTGTGAATTGGAGTTTTTCCCCTATTTAACACCACTCGCCTTACTATCGTTATCTAATATCTTCCAGCAACAGAAAGTCCACAACAGACAGCCATAACAATCCAATGTTTTTTACTTTTATTGTTCATTTCCATCCCTAAACCCTTTCCATGTAGGACTTACATATGAAGTTTCTCAGGCTTCAAGAATCAATCTCAGATTTTTCAATCCTAAAAAAATCCATGTGTTTGTCCCATTATTAATTTTAAATATGGTTAACTAGTTGTATACACCTCGTTATATTTTTTAGGTTTTTAAATACTTTTGTGAAATAACACTTGCAAAAACACAAAAACAGCTGTCGTTGTCTTATCATGAGTTTGAGAACAACATCATAATAAAACCGAAAACTGTGGCAAAGTATGAACATCTCTATATGATTAACACTGTTCGTGTGTATAAAAAAATCGGCAGTTCCTGTTATGCTTAGAAAAGCATAACAGGAGGTAATTGCCAATTTTTTGTAAATCCGTATTATACTAAGACTGCTTCTTTCTTTGCAAAGAATCGTGGTAAATGCTCTTTATGAGCCTCTAGCATTTCATCTAATAATTCCTGTGCAACATCTCCACTGTTTACTAATGGATTCAATGTGAATGCTTGTAACGCTGTATCGTAGTCACCAGTTACTGCTGCTTCGATTGTTAACTCTTCCATTGCCTTCATCACCTGTAATAAACCACGTTGTGCAGATGGGAAGTGCCCGATGTTAACTGGATGTGCTCCCGAAGCATTAATGTAACTTGATACCTCTACTCCACAGTCATATGGAAGATCAGCAAGAGCACCATTATTACGAGTACTTACAACCATCAACGTTCCTTTATCGTTGTAGATTGAGTTAATGATTTCACACGCTGCATCACTATAGTGTGCTCCACCACGTTTTGCTAATTGCTCAGGCTTGTGATCTAAATTAGGATCTTTATATAACTCGAATAATTCAGCTTCTACCTTCTTAACTTGCTCCGCTCTTGTTCCAACTGTGTCAAGATCTTTTAATTCATCCTGTAACATGTTATCTGTCATGTAGTAGTAACGATGGTATGGACACGGTAACATTCCAAGATTTCTTACTTGCTTAGATAAGAATCGCATATTTTTGATATTGGAAACAATCGTTTTTGGTTTTTCTCCTTCTCCATACAACTTCTCAATTACTTCTGCTGTTCTCTCTTCACCATTGTTATCAAAGATGCGGTGCCAGTGCAAGTGGTTTAATCCACCAAATTTGAAATATAAATCTTCTTCTTTCATTCCTAATGCTTGACTACCCATTTTTACATTTAAAATTGGTACATTACATAATCCAATAACTTTTTCCCACTTACCATACTTAAGAACAGCTTCTGTTACCATTCCAGCAGGGTTTGTGAAGTTAATCAACCATGCATTAGGACATAATTCTTTCATGTCTTCTACGATATCTAAGATAATCGGGATTGTACGGAACGCTTTGAACATTCCTCCAGCACCGTTTGTTTCTTGTCCAATCATTCCATACTTTAATGGAATACGCTCATCTTTGATTCGTGCATCTAATAATCCTACACGGAATTGTGTTGTAACGAAATCTGCATCTTTCAATGCTTCACGGCGATCTAATGTTAAGTGAACCTCACAATCGATGCCAGCTTTTTCCACCATTCTTTTTGCCATGTTTCCAACAATTTCAAGCTTTTCTTTCCCAGCTTCAATATCTACGAACCATAATTCACGAATTGGTAATTCATCATATCTCTTAATAAAACCTTCTACTAACTCCGGAGTATAGCTAGATCCTCCACCTATTGTTACAATTTTTACACCTTTTTTCATGTTCAGTTCCTCCATTTTATGAAAAGTTGTATCGGTTACAAATTAATTATAATATATGGAATGCATTTCACATCAACAACTTTTTTTATTTTTTCTAAAATTATATTTTATTTTTTAAAAGATTATCCAATAATTGTCATTAACTTCTCTTTCTCTGATACTGCTCCTTTAATAGTACTTAAAATATCTACATAGTTTGCTGTATTTGTGACAATAACTGGTGTGATAGTTTCATATCCAGCAGCGTGAATTTCTTCAATATCAAATTCTACTAATAAATCACCTACTTTTACTGTATCTCCTTCTTTTACATAAGCTGTAAAATGCTCACCATCTAACTGCACCGTATCTATTCCTACATGAATTAATATCTCTGCACCATTTTCATCAATTAAGCCGATAGCATGCTTCGTTTTAAATACGGTTGCTATTGTTCCGTTAATCGGTGATACAACTCTTCCTTCTTTTGGTTGGATAGCAATTCCTTTTCCCATTACTTCTTTTCCAAACACTGGGTCACTTACATCACTTAGCTCTACTACCGTCCCGTTTATTGGACTATAAACTTCTTGCTGACGATTTGGTTTTGCTTCAAATTTTGGTGCTTCTGTTACTTTTTCTTCACTAGCATCCTCTTTGTACATTATCCAAGTTAAGATAAATGTAACAACCATGGAAACAACTACAGCAATAACAGCTCCCCACCAAGCCATGTCAATTCCAGTTTCAGGGTTAATACGTGTAGGGAATCCAAAAATACCCATTCCACCAAAAGCGAAAAGCTGGGTGCCAAAGAATCCCATGATTCCTCCACCAATTGCTGATCCAATACAGCTTGCAATAAATGGTTTCTTACGCGGTAATGTTATACCGTAAATTGCTGGTTCTGTTACTCCAAAAATACCCGAAATAAATGCTGGGATACCTAATGCTCTTACTTCTGTATCTTTTGTTTTCATTATAACTACAAGCACTGCAGCAATTTGTGCAAATGAAGCTCCAAATTGCAGAGTCATAACAGGACAGTAACCTTGTGTTGCAAGATTCAAAATAGCAATTGGAACAAGCCCCCAATGAATACCGAAAATAACAAGTACTTGCCATAAACCTCCAAGAAGAACTCCTAGAACAATTGGACTTAAATTATGTAACCATAGAGCTCCAGCTCCTAGCAGGTCTCCTGCCCACGTTGCCATCGGTCCGATAAAAAGGAATGTAAGTGGTACAATAACAAGGACAGTAGCAAATGGTGTTAAGAATGATCTCACAACACTTGGAATAGTTTTTCTGCAAAACTTCTCAAATTTTGCCGCTACATATGACGCTAAAACAATTGGAATAACTGTTTGTGCATAATTCATCAAAATAACTGGAATACCTAAAAAAGTAATATAAACAGGTGATTCAAATATTGTTCCTGCGAACAACGTGTACAACGGTTCACCAGCTGTTGCATCCGACATAGCTGGATGAAGAAGTGAAACTGCAATTGCCATTCCAATGAATGGTGTTCCACCAAATTTCTTCATTGCTGTGTAACCTAGGAATACAGGTAGGAAATAGAATAATCCATCACCAGCAGCATTTAATATGTGATAAGTACCTGAATCTGTTGATAGCCATCCCATTGAAGTAGCTAATACAGTCAATCCTTTAATCATTCCTGTAGCCGCTAACAAACCTAGTACCGGTATAAATACATTGGAAATCATGTCAATAAATTGAGCAAGTGGACTTCCCTTTTCCCCACCGCTATCGTCACTACTACTGTCACCAGTTGCAATGTTCCCTACTGTGCAAACATCCTTATATACTTCGGAAACATGGTTCCCGATAACTACTTGATACTGACCACCACTTTGTCTTACGGTTACTACACCTTTTAATTTATTTAACTCTTCTGTCTTCGCAACGCTTTCATCTTTTAATTTAAATCGCAGTCTTGTAACGCAGTGGGTAAGAGCACTGACATTTTCTTTTCCTCCTACCAATTCAAGTATATCTCTTGCTAATTGTTCATACTTCATTATTTTACCTTCTTTCCATACTATGTTTGAGAAAAAGAAAAAACCTAAATTACTAGAGATACACGACAATAGTCGTCATACGCTTCTAGTAATTTAGGTTTTGCCTGCCGAACAGTAACAATCCTGCTTCTCAACACTTATTATATTTTTATCTTAACATGTGAAAATCACATTGTCAACGCTTTCTTCATAAAAGATGATTATTTATTTTGTCTTAATCTTTCAATGTGAATAGTTAAGTATAACATTTCTTCATTAGTTAATTGATAACTATGCTCTAAGTCAATAAAGTTTTTGATCTTTTCGGTACATTTATGGGATTCAACATATTTGCCTTTTACCGTATCATAAAGAAAATCATCATCATTACCACTTAGTCCAGTACCATGAAACATTCTTTGAGCAAAGAACTTTAAATGGGAAACAAAGCGATAATAATACAATGACTCCTCATCAAATTCCATTTTAAAATAATACTTTACAATATTTAATATTTCTTGTGTTACCTTTGTAATATTAATAACGGTCGGAAGTTCCTCATTTAATTGTGCATTGACAATATGTAAGGCAATAAATGCAGCTTCATCTTCCGGGAGGGTAACACCTAGTTTTTTTTCAATCATCTTTAAAGCTTCTTTACCAATCTGAAACTCATCTTTATAAATTCGCTTTGTTTCCCAAAGCAAACCGTTTTTAATATCCATTCCTTTTTCATGTCTCTCAATGGCAAAGTAAATATGGTCTGTTAGCAAAACATAAATGCTTTCATTTAATTTCTTCCCAACATTCATTTTGGCATACTGAATAATTTCTTCCGATACCGCCATGTATTCCATTGGAATTTCATATAACAATTTCTTAAACTTTTCAGTGAGATCCTTACTTTCTAATGTGAAAATCTTCTCAACTTTATCTTCTTCAATTACGTCACCGATTTTTTTCTGAAAGGCAATTCCCCTTCCCATAACAACTAGCTCTTGCTTTTCCTTATTGACAGTACTAACAACATTATTGTTAATAATTTTTGCTATTTTCATATGGGCCTCCAGTCTCCTTACACAATAAAGAAAGTTTTAAATAGTACTACGGCTGTTATAAAGTTACCCAAATAAAAAACCTAAACTCCTAGATATATATAATAGCTATCATATACTTCTAGTAGTCTAGGTTTTGCCTGCCGAACAGTAACAATCCTATTTCCCAATATTATTTTATATTTATAAATTAGCATATGAAATATAAGTTGTCAACGCTTCCCCCTAATATAATAAAAATAATTATTATTCAAGCAGCAAGAGTTGACTATTACGACTATATAAAAAACCTTAACAGTTTCCATCGCTGTTAAGGTTTTTTCTTGCCTGGCGACGTCCTACTCTCACAGGGACAAGGTCCCAACTACCATCGGCGCTAAAGAGCTTAACTTCCGTGTTCGGGATGGGAACGGGTGTGACCTCTTTGCCATTATCACCAGACATTTATTAATTATACATTAGTATAATTAAATGTCAATGCTTTTTTTGAGATATTCTCTCAAAACTAGATAATAAGTAAGTAATTTCAGCTTTTGCTTTTCTATAATTAGTTAAGTCCTCGAACGATTAGTATTCGTCAGCTCCATGTGTCACCACACTTCCACCTCGAACCTATCAACCTGATCATCTTTCAGGGTTCTTACTTGCTAAGCAATGGGAAATCTCATCTTGAGGTGGGCTTCATGCTTAGATGCTTTCAGCACTTATCCCTTCCACACATAGCTACCCAGCTATGCCCTTGGCAGGACAACTGGTACACCAGCGGTGTGTCCATCCC
>DAIDKD010000008.1 GCA_027451065.1 Bacillaceae bacterium
CGGGTATTGGCATTATGGCTCCATTCGCCACTACAACGGAAGAGCAATTTGACAGCCTAGTAAACGTACACTTCAAAGGTGTTTATTTCTTAACGCAAAAGCTACTTCCATTGCTTGCTGACAACGGTGGTATCGTGAACGTTTCATCAGGATTGACGCGTGCCACAAATGAAGGAAACAGTGCCTATGCAGCGGTAAAAGGCGCAATCGAGGTGTTCACTCGTTCTCTAGCTAAGGAGTTGGGAAGCCGAGGAATCCGAGCTAATAGTGTTGCACCTGGTCCAATGGCAACAGATTTCGGTGGAGGATTCATGCGAGATAATGAGAACGTGAGAAGTTTCATTGGCTCAGTTACTGCACTTGGCAGAGTCGGAGAAGCCGATGATATTAGTGGTGTTATTGCCTTATTATGCACAGATGAGATGAAATGGGTCACTGCACAACGAATTGAAGTGTCGGGCGGAATGTCTCTATAATTGTAGCTTTCCAAAAAGGTGCAAACATTATTTTCAAATGTTTTGCACCTTTTCTACCTATTCTCCTACTACCACTGATTATTTTTCTTTTGTATAGACTAAATGCACACCTCCGCCATCGATTGGCTTGGCATATTTTAATGGGTAAGTCGTATTTTTGAACGCTCCATTGATTTCAGCGAAGGTTTTCATCTCCTTGTCCCCTTCCATATACGGTGATACAACTAATGAAATTTCGTCAACTAAATCAGCATCAAAGAAAGCACCGTTGATGATGGCACCACCACAAACAACTAGATTCTCAATACCAAATTCAGTTTTTAATTTGCTAGTCGCTAAGGTTAAATCCATCTCACCGTCAGCTTCCCCAGCAAAAATGTAAGGAATGTTCATATCTCTTAAATAAGCTAAGTATTCCTTCTTAACCGCTTTGGTTAGAACTTGAAGGTATGTTAGTTTTTTGCCTAGATGTTCGAAATGATTTGTCGGCCAGGTGCACGTTCCTTTACGATCAAAACTTACATAGTAGTGACCATTTGGATTTTGCACAATGAAGTCATCGTATGTGACCTCTACGTCCACATATTTTGAAAAATCAACGGGTTGACTCCCCATTTTTTCCATGGTTTCAACATTTGTTTTGTTTCCAACTCCCATAGCTGTCCCGAACTCCTCAAAAAGCGTTTCATAGTAATGTCCAAAAACCGTTTCTGTAAGAGGTTCATCTTCATACTTTCCATTGATTTTACCATCGATGGACACAATCATATGTGTTGTAACTTTAGTTCGTTCGTTATTATTTGTCATTTTTCTTCGCTCCCTGATGATGAAATTTTGTTCTGTTTCCTTTACTCACTAACCGATTATTCCCTTTTTCACTATGCTCTGAAGTCAAAATCCACATCCATTAATGTTTCTGAAACTGCCCATAATCTCTGAGCTTGTTTTGAACAGAATATTTTTTCAATGATGTTATCTAACTTAGGATATCCTTTCATTGCTCCCATACCATCTGGAACAACGTACTCACCTCCTTTTAAACTCGGATCGGTTGCTGCATAGAGCGTAGGAAGTGCCCCCATGTATGCTGACTGACCAAGAATCTTCGGTAAGGTTCTCATGACAACGTTTGAATGGCGGAAAAGTTCCGTAACAGCATTTCCTGGATGGCAGGCAATACTTAATATATCTAAGCCTTCCTCATTAAATTTGTTTTGCAACTCTTTTGCGAATAAAATATTAGCAAACTTACTTTGGCTATAAAAGTTGAATGCTTTATAACCTTTACTCGCATCTAAGTTGTCGAAGTCCATTCTAGCCCTATGCCCTCCGAAACTACTAACCGTCACGACTCTTGAACCACTCGTTGCCTTAAGTAAAGGCATTAACAAACCTGTTAGTGCGAAATGCCCAAAATGGTTCGTTGCAAGATGTGATTCAATCTTTTCATTAGATAATTGATACGGAACCATCATGATTCCAGCGTTATTTATAAGGATGTCAAGTGTCGTATGCTTGCTCTTAAACTCCTCAACAAACGCTCTGATGCTCTTGGAATCCATCAAGTCTAGACGTATGAGTTTTAACCTTGCATTTGGATATTCCTTGAGAATTTTATTGACTGCATTTTGTCCTTTCTGTACATTTCTCACAGCAAAGATGATAGTCGCATTTTTGCTTGCCAAGACCTTAGCTGTTTCATACCCTAGCCCAGTGTTTGCTCCTGTTATGATAATAGTTTTTCCTGTCATATCCACAATACTGTTTTCTGACCATGTTTTTTTACTCATGATAATAAATCTCCTTTTTCTTTCGTATGCCGCTTCTATCTTTAGAGGTAAACTACATAACAAATATAAGAACATCATTTAGTGTCACTGCAGATGCAATTTGTGCCAATTATTCATAGTTAAAACATTTAAACGTTGTTTTCATTAACACCACAATAACACACAAAGTTAACTAAATCAATACAAATAGTTAATTTAGTTATTTCAGTTATCTTTTTCTATCATTGTGTTATAATAATGATTAAAAGACTAGGAGGGAAAATATGAACGAAAATCAACGCAATCAGATGCGCGAAGAGATGATACATCGCCTTATGTCACGCTCTCGCAAAGATAGCCTTACTACCATGAGAGCTGAGGATATGGCAAAATACATGAATGTAAGCAAAGTAACCATGTATAAATATTTCTCATCTAAAGATGAAATACTAGCCATGATTGTCTCTATTGTCGCAAATTATCTGCGTAATGAAGAGATCCCCTCAACACATGAGAGCGGGGCTATTATAGAAGGATACCAAAAATCATTTGAGCACTCTTTAATGACAACCTACTATTTTCCAGAACGTTTCTTTCATGATTTTAAAGCGTATAACCAGAGTTTGTATGAAAAGATTGTGGATGCACAACAATATCGTTTGAAACAATTAGATGAGTTATACCGTCTAGGAGCAGAACAAGGAGTTTTTTATCCGGTGAACTCAGCGATATTAATATTGGAGGACAAACTCATTTTAGGGCGAATACTTGAACCATCATTTTTAATCCAGCATGGTTTATCTTTGGAGCAAGCACTGATTGATTATTACGAAATGCAAAAAAGGACATTAATCTATCCAAAATACCTAAATAATATGGATGATTCACCAGTTGAAGAGGCTATACGACATTTTATAATTAAAAATTCAAGGAATTTATAGAACTTGCCAAGAAGTAGATAACTGAGGGGGAATAAGTGTAATGAGAGATATAGACATTTTATTGAATCATTTAAACAACGGAAAGCCTGTACGAAGTAGCACAAAACTTCATGAAACAATGGTCTATCTCAGTAATGAAGCCAGAAAGATTACGACAAAAATGAATAATACATATCACAGTCAGGAAGAAATACGCATGCTATTTTCAGAGTTAACAAATACAGAAATAGATGAAACATTTGGACTGTTTCCTCCTTTCTATACTGATTGTGGAAGAAATATCACAGTTGGAAAAGGTGTATTTATTAATGCAGGATGTCATTTTCAAGATCAAGGTGGGATTACCATTGGAGATGGTGCCCTTATCGGTCATAATGTTGTGCTTGCCACATTAAATCATGGCTTTGCTCCAGAAGATAGAGGAACAGTATACCCTGCTCCTATCAAAATTGGTAAAAATGTCTGGATTGGTTCGAATGCCACCGTCGTCGCAGGGGTTACTATTGGAGATAATGCAATCATTGCAGCAGGAGCAGTTGTAACAAAAGATGTGTTAAAAAATACCGTAGTAGGTGGTGTCCCTGCTAAATTAATAAAAACCATCGATACTTAAAAGAAAGGATGAGTGAACATGTTACAGGATAAACAAGTTGCCCTTGTCACTGGAGGGAATCGTGGGATTGGATACGAGTTGGTCAAGCAATTAGCTTCTAATGGCTTTAAGGTCATTATGACAAGTCGTAATTCAGAAAAAGGTCATGCAGCCATGCAAAAACTAACAGGATTAGGCTTGGATGTTTCATTTATAGTGATGGATGTAGAAGACAAAAAAAGTATCCGCCAAGCAGCAATCACAATAAATAATCAATTTGGAAGATTGGATGTATTAATAAATAATGCTGGTGTGTATCTAGATGAAGGAGAGAAGTTATTGACTATGGACTCGGTCATGTTAGAAAAAACAATGGCAACTAACTTCTTCGGAGTTTATCATGTTATCCGTTCTTTTATTCCTCTCATGGAAAAACATGACTATGGGAGAATTATTAATATTTCCTCAAGTTATGGTGCGATGAGAGAAATGTCACGTCAGGGAGTGGGAGCCTATAAGCTGTCTAAACTTGCATTGAACGGTCTGACACAATTGATAGCCACAGAAATGAAAGGAAATATCAAAATAAATGCAGTCGATCCGGGCTGGGTAAGTACAGATATGGGTGGGCCATCTGCTCCGATAACTCCAGAACAATCCGCTGCATCTATTCTTTGGTTAGCAACTATTGGTCCAGATGGTCCTCAAGGTGGCTTTTTCAGAGGGCAAGAGCAAATCGATTGGTAACTGAATATAAGAAAGAAGCCAAAAGAAAAAAATGATGAAGTAATCAGCGAAATTGAAAAGTATAGGGGACATACGACATTTCGTACGTCCCCTTCCTTCTTACTTTAAGCAGCTTCTTCAAATGTATGATCAAATTCAAACTGCTGATCTTCCCTAACACTTTTTAGCTTCATCATGAACAAAGTAACCAAAATAACCGTTCCGATGCTTCCAAAAATCATCGACTGCCCCATTGGCAATCTAAAGCCTATTTGTGCATTAGCGATATATACCAATACTACCATTGACATGAAAATTGCTGGTAACAATGCAATAAAGTAGTTTTTTCGTTGTCCTCCTAAATACATAGCACCTACAAAGAGTGCGATAACAGCGGTAGATTGATTAGCCCATGAGAAATATCTCCATAAAATTCCAAAGTCAATTCTTGTTAAAATAAATGAAATGACAAACAATGGAATGGCAATTGCAAAGCGATTAATTAATTTTTTCTGAGGGACTTTAAAATAATCAGCAATAATCATTCTAGCACTTCTGAAAGCTGTATCTCCCGAAGTAATCGGCAGTACGATTACACCTAAAACTCCCAATGTTCCTCCGATAGCTCCTAGCACTGTAATAGAAATTTCACTAACCACAACAGCTGGTCCTTGCTCACTTAAAAGTTGGCTTAAATCTGTTCCATAAAATAACGACATCGCAGCTGCTGCCCAAATCATCGCAATAACTGCTTCTATTATCATACTTCCATAAAATACTTTACGACCATTCTTCTCACTGTCCAGCGTACGAGAAATAATCGGTGATTGAGTTGCATGGAAGCCTGATAACGCTCCACAGGAAATTGTCAAAAACAATAATGGAAATATCGGTAAATTATCCGGGTGAAAATTAGTAAATGTCAACTCTGGAATTGGCGCACCATTCACTACAAGCATCACACCAATACCTACTGCACTAGTACACAATATTGCCCCGAAAATCGGATAGATTCTTCCAATAATCTTATCAACAGGAAGAATCGTAGCTAAAAAATAATATCCAAAAATAGCAAGAATAATTATTCCCAGTGCAATTCTATTATCAAGTAATCCTTGTATCAGACTTGCTGGGGTAGATACGAATACAGTTCCTACCAAAAGTAACAACAACACTGCAAAAGCATTCACGAGGTGCTTTGTCGATTTTCCTAAAAACTTCGCTGCTAACTCGGGTAAATGAGCACCATTGTTCCGTACAGAAATCATTCCCGTTAAATAGTCGTGTACAGCTCCTGCAAAAATACTACCAAGTACAATCCATACAAACGCTACCGGTCCATACAGCGCTCCCATAATCGGACCAAAAATAGGACCAGTACCAGCAATATTCAATAGCTGAATCAATATGTTTTTGTTCGTTTTTAATGGCATGTAGTCTACACCATCATTCAAAGCAAGAGCCGGAGTAGTCCGCTTCTCTTTTATACCGAATGTTTTTTCAACAAAACTACCATAAACAACATAACCTACAATAAGTAATAAAATAGATAATAAAAAAGTAATCAAAATAATTCCTCCGCTCAAAAAATCGTTTCATTTGTACTAGTAAAAATGTAAACCCTTATCGTACTTCTGCCTCCTTCTCTTTTTATCTAAATTGAACACTTTCATTATTACAGCTTACTTCAATTTTTGCAAGATATTTTTAAGCGTTTTCAATATGATTAAATCTTCATACTATTCGCTTCTTTGAGAAACAAATTCCTCTATGAAATGTAGTAAAATTAAAACATTTCTGATAAGTAAAAACGAATCAGGCTGTCTAAAAAAGGTCGTTTTTCTCCCCTTTTTATACGAAAACTATAACCCCCCAAAAAAAAACAAAAGAAGGCTACCTCTCTATGTTAGCCGAAATAAATTATTCTAATATATTTTATGAACCTTACATTAAGTTGTGAGGTTTATTTTCCCTTTTTGATAGTCTTCTCCAAATTCTATATATCGAGTGTTTTCTTTAAACATCTCGTATATAATTCTTAAATATAGACAACAAGTGGCGATGGTCGCCTTATTATAACCTGTGTTACGAGCGACTCTCCAAAAGAAACGATGCAAACGATTTGGTTTCCCTTTTGCAATGGCATGTGCTGCTTGAGCCAATATCTTTTTTAAATATCGGTTCCCTTTTCTTATCTTTCGACTTTTTTTGTTTCCCAGCACTTTCGTTGTTACCAGGACATACACCAGCCCAAGAAGTAAGATGTCCACTATGTGGAAAAACAGACATATCTGTTCCAATTTCCGCAATCACAGTGGCAGAAGCAACACGGTTAATACCGGGCATTTCTTCTAATATTTCCACATATTCTTGATAGGGAGCTAAGCATTCATCAATCCAATATTCTACTTGCTCCAATTGTTTTTCTAGGAAATCAATTGTTTCCAAATGGATTTTTAGTAGTTGGCGAGAATGCTCCGTCATAAATCCATCAAGTGCATCCATCAGCTCTGGAATTTTTCGTTTTAGTGTTGAATAGACATTTTCTCGTATTATTTTGGGAGTAATCTCTACACCGTCTATCAGATAATTTTAGTAAGCCTTTCGTAGTAGTTGGAAAGGTAGAGAACTCTTTTTTTGGCCTAATCTTTCCATCGGGAGTATAGAGAACACAAGCTACGATAGTCTTTTCATGAATATCTAAACCTGCAACTTTTTCATGAACGACGTCATCCATCTCATCCAACCTCCTAATACTTGATTTTCTTGTGAGGAGGCGCTATTCTAATCTTAAGAAAAGTTTTATTTTTATACGCAGGCTCTAATGCCTAATAATTGGTCCAAAAGATTAGAACGGTTCAGTTTCAGACTCGAGGTTTTGGAGAGGACCTCAATAAGGAATCGACCTACAGTGCCTCGTCATATTCATTATGACATAGTTGACATAGTAGGTCGATTCTTTATTTGTTTTCATTCTATTTGGTGGTTGATGCGAATGCATCAACCATGCAGGTATCAGACAGCCTGATTCGTTCTAATGAGATGTCCTTTTTGCTAATCTCGACTTACTTCTTTCTCTTTCATTTTTAACAGTGCATCTCTCCCGATCACGCCAACAGAAATACCTAATTCTTCGGCCGCTATTGTGACGGATTCCAACGGTGCATCCAATAGCTGCTCAATCGTTCGAACTCCTACCGCCCTGCCAGCAATAATTCCTCTATCATGAAGCTTTTCATTCAACAAACAGACATCTAATGCACCGCACATAATATAGCCACAGTCACTTTTTACTGCCAGTAAGTTTGTTTTCGGCAATTGTACATCTATAGCGATAAATGTATGATTTTCAATGGTTATCGGATATAAAGACACCATCATATTATATTGTCCCCTCTCCATACTAGCTTTTTGTATCACTGTATGGAAAATGAAGCTTAGTGGTGTCTAATTTCTTCTCAGTTCATGTGCTAACTCCCATTCTAATACGTTACGAATGAATTCTGGTATATACAATTTCTTTTCTTTAGCATAGCGAATTTCTGGAAATAACGTTCCGAATGTAAACATGTCAATGGTGCCAACCGCATAGTTTTTTTCTGGTTGCAGAGGAGCATCATTCACCAAAATATTATTTTCAGTCACTGTTATGCCATCATAAACCATTTTCCCCATGACTTTTCCTCGAAATCCAAATCCTTTTATTTCTAACTGTTCCATCTCATCTGCAGCTGCTCGCTTTATTACTTCTTCAAATTCCCAACCATGTAGGAAAACACGGCAAGGATGGATTGGATGGGGGCAAATGCGGTGAATATCTCCTTTTGTGACAATACCTTCAGGTAATGAACTTAAAAGGATTCCTGCATTCACCATACCCACATCCGCTTTACACCATTGTCTTAATGTAGTTGCAAGCAGCTTGCTAAAGGGAGATGGATGAAACCAATCTACAATTAGAGGCTGACTTAAGTGCGCCCTTGCCTCACTGAGTAGTCCCTGACTTCGTTTCTGAAGCATTTCCAAACTCTGCTGTGTTTCCAAAGATTTCTCTTGAAGGGAGGAAGCCACAGTTGTCATTGCTGTTTTATCAACTACTTTTTTTCTATCTATATCAATTGCCAAAGAAACATGTCCTACATAATGGCCATATTTCTCAGCACAACAAAGTAATACACCGTTTTCTCGGAAGCCATGTTCGAACAAATGATGGGTATGAGCACCGATAATAACATCTATTTGCGGAAAAAGGTTTGCCAATTTTTTATCATCATTCTTTCCTAAATGAGATAGCACAACAATCATATCAACTTGGTCTTCCAGCTCTTTCAAGGATTGTGCCACTGCTTCAAAAGGATTCTGAATGTCCCAACCAAGTGGACTATAAAAATCAGGATATGCCACTGTCACTCCTACTAAGCCAATTTTTATGCCATGCTCTATTTCATGGATAACGTAAGGTTTCGCAAAGCTAGGTCTTTCTCCTTGCTCATGGTATAGATTGTTCACTAATACTTGAAAAGTTGCATCATCATATAAGTGCTCCAACTCTCGTTTAGATAATGTGATTCCTTCATTGTTCCCGATTGTGACATAATCATATCCTGCTTCATTTAACAATGTAATGTTGCCTTTTCCACTAGTAGCTTCTGAAATGGGGTGACTTCTATCTACAAAGTCACCTACATCTACAAGCAAGACATCTTCACCTTGGATAAGGTGCTTTGTCTTTCTTCTTTTTAAAAAAGATACGATTTTTCCCCATTGCTCAAAATGGCTATGGATATCGTTGGTATGGTATATATGAAAAAATGAGACATTCACTTGAAATACCTTCCTCCCAGTTTATAACTCTTCAATCTAATAATAACACAACGAAATAGTTATGACAGAAATGCTATGTTATTTTTTCTGATGAGCAACTAACTGGCGGGCAAAAGTTATTTTCGTATTTTTGAAATATCTTTCTATGTTATTCATAACCAAAAGACCAGTAGCTACAAATCAGCTACTAGTCTTTTAATTCATGCTTTACTTTACTTCATCAAGCCAACATTGATCCTCTGCTACTTCTTGTACGAAAACACGACTAGCATCTTTCTCGTTCTTCGCTTCATGGTATTTAAAAATCATTTCTCCATTTGGTAAAATCCCAGCTACTTCAATCTTACCAGTCACATGAGAGAATGCATAAGTAAAGGCTTTGCCTAGTCCATTTTGGAAACTTTTTGCCTTTTCAACAATTTCATAACCTTTTTTCAATGGTATCTGGAACTGGTTTTTCACGCCTGATACTGGTCGACATTGGAATACATAGTAAGGAACAATGCCCCAACTTGTCAACATTTTCAGTACTTTTCCTAATACTTCCGGTGAATCATTTACGTCTTTTAATAATACTGTTTGGTTTTTCACAGGGATTCCGATATCTTGAATAGCCTTCACTGCTTTTTTCGCTTCTTCCGTGAATTCTTTCGGATGGTTAAAGTGGGTGATGATGTAGATTTGTTTCTTAGCATTATATTTTTTTAGAATTTCCAATAACTCTTTATCTTCAGAAATACGTTGCGGTAAAACCACAGGTGTCCGTGTTCCGAAACGGATAAAATCTACATGCTCAATATCAACAAATAACTTCAACAATTCTTCGATTCTTCTGTTGCTATTTAAGAAAGAGTCTCCACCTGAGATTAATACATTGGAAATCTCTTTATGCTCCCTCACATATTCAGACATTTCATTGTAATGTCTTGCAATTTCATCATCAGACAGCCCAACAAGTCTTTTTCTGAAGCAATGTCTGCAATACATTGCGCATTTGCTTGTAGACAACACCAATGCAGTCTCTTTATATTTGTGTTGCATTCCATCAATAACAGTATTGCCTGCTTCACCACTTGTATCGAAGGAGCCACTTAAATCAGTTTCCATAACAGAAGGAACACTCATTTTTCGGATTGGATCATTCTCGTCATTGGGATCAATGAGGGATAGGTAGTAGTCAGGGATAGACATTGGGAATTGTTCAAGAATGTCATCCATTCTTTGTACTTCTTCATCGGTTAAACGTAAAAGCTCCTGTAAATCCTTCCCTGTCTTATGGTTTTTCTGTAAATCTTTTTGCCATGTCATTAGCGATAACTCCCTTTTCTTTATTTATCTTCACCACTCTATTATAACAAAAAAAAATCATTTCGGCATTACTTTCTTAAATAAAGTTATAATTAGAAAGTTGCGTATTTTACCTTCATCGTCTACTCAATAGGTATTTCTGCCATTTGATAAAACTCTTTTTTTGCTTCGTTTAATTGAGAAGATAAATCAGAAAAAACTTTTTTTAAAGACTCGTTGTTATGAAACTCTTCATTTAATCCACTAACTTTATCCTCAATCTCTCTTAAATCCTGTGTTTCTCCTTTTAGTTCAGTATACAACTGTTTTTCCAACTGAATTGTCAGTTGGTAGTTTTCTGCAAATTCTATGAAGGAATCTACACGTAAAGCATATAACTCCTGAGCTTGCTGGGCTCCTTTCCGTATTTCCTCCTCCCCTATTTTTTGAATCAAGCTGGCAGCATCTTCCGTTTCCTCATAGGCCGCTGTGATAATTCGTAGTTGTTCCTCTATCAATTTTTTTCTTTCTGTGATACTTGCTAAAGCCTCCTCTATTTCAGCCTGTACATCTTGATTGCTTTTCTTGCCATTCTGTATGATTTGCTTATATAATTCTGCTTCATTTTGTTCCAATTCAACTATTCTTTGACCGTGTTCCTCAAAATCTTCTTCAATTTCTGCTGCACGCTCATATATGACAAATAACTCTTGTTCAGGAACTATGCCATTACAACCTGTAAGCAGCAGAAATAGAACAATCATCAAAGATAAGAATCTCCATTTCATCATGCTACCTCCCCTTGTTTAACTATAGTTTGGGGCTATCAAAAAAGTCAGCCCAAGCCCCACATAGTATCGCAAAAGTCAACTATAAAAACTTAATTTTACAGCACTTATCATAGTTGACTCTTTCGGTAGGCTATTTGAAAAGGGTCGCTCTTTCCCCTTTTCAGATAGCCTACGCTGTATACTTTTCTAGTTTTATCTTACAATCTCTCATCATTAAATTTATTTACAGTGAAATGCCTAGATTCACAATACGCCCTTAATTCATATCCCTGTTCTTTCAAATAAGAAATGAGCTCAGGTAATATTTCTACAGTCACTGCTAATTCATGCAATAAAATCACTTCACGATTTCGTCTGATTTGGGATTGCACATTCTCAAGAACTTTCTCTCCATCATTTGGATATTTCCAATCTAATGAATCTACTGTCCAATCCCATGTTCTTAACCCTGCCGCTATAGTCTCATCGCGAAGCTCCTCGTTTAAACCCGGGTAGCTGCCAAAAGGAAATCGAACGAGCTTCGGACTTGTCCCAGTAATACCATAAAGGATTTCCTTCGCCTCCAGCATTTCCTCTACTGCATATCCTTCTTTATATAAACGCTGAAAGTCATGAGTCATACTGTGGACACCTACATAATGCCCCTCGTTTACAGCTCTCCTCACATCATCATGGCGAGAGTCTTTTTTTAAATTATTTCCAATCATGAAAAAAGTAGCTTTGACATCATATTCATGTAATATATCTAAAATTTCCGGTAAAAATCTACTTGGACCATCGTCAAAAGTCAAATAAGCAATTTTTCTTTCTTGTCCGTTAAATACGGCAAAAGGCTGCTTTTCTCTTCGATTTTCTATTCCCCCGCTAACATAGGTTATCGGTCGCAATTCACTAGCTACAGCTTCTGCATGTGAATAGAATTTTTTCACTCCAAAAAAACAAACAATCATCAAAATTGGCATGATTGCAATCATCATTACTCTTTTCGTATGTAATCTACTCTTTCCCCATTTCAATCTCATATTATCTCTTCTTTCTCCATACATCGTTCCTATAAAAATATAAAACTCATGCTACTTTGAACACATCTCCTATCATAACATACCCTAATATTTTTTAAAAAGAATTTAAGGAATCCTTAAGAATTTTCCTCCCTAAATGTTAAGAACTATTTCCTATACTATATTCATCTAGTAAGATAAGAGAAGACGGCAGTCAAATAAAAATGAGGTGAAAATGATGCAAGAATATAGAGTGCTAGTAGTAGATGATGAAAAAGAGATTCGTGATGCCATTGAAATCTATTTAAAAAACGAAGGAATTACAGTGATACAAGCTCAGGATGGCATCGAAGCTATCGAGAAATTACAGAGTGAAGACATCCACCTTATTATTTTAGATATCATGATGCCTAGGCAAGATGGCATTGCGACAACTTTTCAAATTCGTCAAAAAAAAGAAATACCGATTATTATGCTCAGTGCCAAAAGTGAAGATACTGATAAAATTTTAGGATTACAGATTGGGGCAGATGATTATATAACCAAGCCGTTTAACCCACTAGAATTAATTGCTCGAGTGAAATCTCATTTACGACGATATATGTCTTTTGGAACTTATGAAAAAGAAGAAGTGATCAACCTAAACGGATTGACTTTAAACAAAGAGGCCAAAGAAGTAGCAGTTGAGGGAGAAGTCATAAAGCTAACCCCTATTGAGTACAGAATTACAGAGCTATTGATGACCAATGCTGGTCGTGTATTTTCTATTGATGAAATTTATGAAAGAGTGTGGAATGAACCTAGCTACAATGCAGAGAACACAGTAGCTGTTCATATTCGAAAAATTAGAGAAAAAATTGAAGTAAATCCAAAGAATCCAAAATATGTAAAGGTGGTATGGGGAATTGGCTACAAAATGGAAAAGCAAAAATAAATTGATTGTCTGGTTGCTGGTAATTTGCTTAGGGATAAATAGCCTGATTATTAGTATAGGTCAGGGAACGATGGATCAGATGATGTTTCTCATTACTTTAATGGTTAGTATCGTCTCTCTCATTACTGCTATTCCTCTTTATCAAAAGATGAACATGAACCCTACTATGTTTTATAAAAATTGGAGAGTTACATCTCAACGTATGCCCCTAGAGATGAGAGTTCTCGTGTTTGTTATTGGCATTTTCGTCTATATTCTTTTTGCTGATATTCTGAAAGACAATGTCTTGCTTTTCTATAGTTCTCACGCTCAAATGGCGCATTCTCTCGCCTTCTTTTACATAGTGTTTTCTCTCGTCATCTTCTATGCAGGTGGAGCATTGTTACTTAGTGCACTGATATTACAAGGAAAATACTTCTTAGATGACATCAAAGATTGGGAAACACTCACATCCATGTGGGAGAAAAGTAAAACAAATAACTTCCTTCAATTTATGCAAACTGTGTTTGAGAATCGAGCAGTTGCTACAAAAGCCATTTTTGTATGTATCGTTATCATAGCAAGTGCCTATGGGGTTCCTTTCGCTATTATTGGATCTCATTGGATAGGTGAATTAAGTCTTATTATATATGGCGTACTGTTCTTTGCTGTGACAATTCCTACTTTCATTTATGGAATCAGAAAAATCGCTTACTACAATCAGATAACTGCTGCTTTTGAAAAAGTTGCCGCTGGTGAAAGTATTCCTGATATAAAAGTAAAAGGGAAATCCACAATGGCTATGCTAGCAAAAAATATGAATGAGATAAAAAGCGAAATCAAGTTTTCAAAAAAGGAACAAGTAAAAAGTGAGCGACTAAAAACAGAGTTAATTACCAATGTAAGTCATGATTTAAGAACACCATTAACATCCATTATTACCTACGCTGATTTGCTGAAAAAAACCGATATTTCTCAAGATGAACGCGATTCCTATGTGGAAATTATTGATCGAAAATCAAAGCGATTAAAGGTGTTGATTGATGACTTATTCGAAGTCTCAAAAATGGCAAGTGGAAACATAGAATTGCAAAAAAACAACGTAGACATTGTTCAATTACTTCAACAATCTCTCGCTGAATATGATGAAAAAATTGACCAATCCTCCTTGCAATTTCGGGTAACCCATCAAACGAAACCAATGTATGCGACAGTAGATGGACCAAAAGTGTGGCGAGTATTTGATAATATCATCAACAATATTTTGAAATACTCCATGGAGCACACAAGAGTGTATATAGAAACCGTTGAAACAGAGCAAGAAGTAATGATTACCTTTAAAAATGTCACAAAGTATGAAATAGGCGGGAATACCGAGGAACTATTCCAACGATTCAAACGAGGGGATACATCCCGCCATACAGAAGGATCTGGCTTAGGACTGGCGATTGCTCAGTCTATCATCGATTTACATGATGGTAGTTTGCAGCTAGAAGTAGATGGTGATTTATTTAAGGTGACAGTGAAGATACCAAAGTAAAAGTGACTGTGTGAATTTTGGAAAAACACCTAATTCACACAGCCACTTTTATTCTTGAGAACAGTTGTAGGGATTTCGCCTATGCTGCTCTCCATCTCGAACTTTTTTAAATAACACTAGAATTCATCACTATATCCATTTTTGATTTCAATAACTCGTTCACAAATTGAAGAGACTGTTTCATCATGTGTTACTAAAATAAACGTTTTTCCCTCTTGATTGATTTTCTTGAAGATATTCAAAATAACTTTCTCAGTCTCTTCATCCAACGAACCTGTTGGCTCATCAGCTAAAATAAGTTTGGGCTCGTTAATTAAAGCTCTTGCAATTGCCACTCTTTGAGCTTGTCCTCCAGATAATTCTCGTGGATATTGATAAGCTTTATCTTCTAATTCCAACTGCTCTAACAGAGAAATCACTTTAGATTCTATCTCACCTTTACTTTTATTAGCATATAACAGAGGTAAGGCTACATTATCAAATACGTTTTTTTCCTCTATCAAAGTAAAATTTTGTAAGATAAAACCTATATTTTCTTTTCTCCATGCCGCAAGTTCTTTTTGATTAAAATTTGTAATGTTAGAATTATAGAAGTGATAGCTTCCACTAGTCGGTTGCTCCAATCCACCTAATATATATAATAAAGTTGATTTTCCTGCCCCACTGCGTCCTTTGACTGCTACAAGCTCGCCTTCTTCTACCGTCAAATTAATTCCTTTCAATATATCTTGTCTTACATTTTTTTTATGATAGGATTTTTTCAATTCAGTTAACTTAATCATTCGCTACACCTTTCTCTTCAACATGTTAGCTATATTTAATTTTTTAAGTCTTACGTATAAAGGTAGCAACCCCAGTGTTACTAATACTAGCCCCGCGGCTAGTATTGCATAATAATAGAGTGCTGGCATCGTTCCGACAAATGTAAGAATCCAGAAAGATAAACTAATACTGATGAACAGAATGAATGATATCTCTGTAAACATATAGCTTACAATATCATTTATGTTAGCTCCAGAAATAAAATGGACAGCATATTTTTTGATATTAATATTCCATTTTATTGTAAATAAAGTACATATGCTAGCTATACAGAAGAAAAATAGCACACTCACAAACATAACGAGCAAATTAATATTTTGGTTAAGCATCGTTCTCATAAACTCTATACCTAAATCATTTGCTCCTATTACTGTTAAATCATAAAATCCTGTCTCCTCTGAAATATCATCAATTGCTTTTCTTACTTGCAAATTATCCTTATCTGTAAAAAGTTGGCCATTAATTAGTTGCAAGTAGTGCCATCTTTGAAATATCTCTTCATCTTCGATTTTGGGTGTATACTCTACACTAAAACTAGGAAGAATTATATAGTTATCCGTATAAAATTCCATGTTGTCTCTTATTGGTAAAATTGTATTTCTTTCTAATATTCCTACAACTTCAGCCTTCATTTGTTTAAATAAATACTCTATATCAAGTTCATCACCTACTTGGTATAGAGATTCATAACCTGCTCCTAATATTATCGGGACTGTATCTCCGTCGCTATAGGTAAAATCTTCATTTTGAAAGTTTGTTCCTTTCTGGACTTTTAGATTAAATGTTCCAAGTGCAGCCTCATTAGCTTGTATTGATTTCACTGTTTCAAATTGCTTCCCATCTACATCATACGGCGGCACTACCATCCCGTCTTCATATCCCTCTTGGAATAGCTCATTTCCTTTGAAGGAAGACACACCTATTGGTTGGTCAAATGTATATAAGTAAATGAAGTTTTCACTTTCTTTAAGTTGATTATAAAAGCTCTTTAAAATTTCAAGACTATCCCCACTACTAAAAAACTCTTCTTCCTTCTCGTTAATTAAATTGTCTGAGAGTTGATAAATACTTTTCCCGTCATACTGTGCATAATAACTCTCTGTCTTTGTATCCACATTATTAAAATGTAGAAAAAGCACCGCTAACAGCGTAAATAATATAGTAGCTTGAAAAAAAATTAACAACGTAAAAAATTTCTTTTTTAGTAAACTTTCTCTAACTTCTATAAAAATTTTTTTCAAGTAGATTTCAGCTCCTTTATGCAATTGCCCATAGTATAAAAGCGATCAGCGAATAAAAAGAATCCTCCTGCAAATATTAGGTTATATAATAGACCGATTACAAAGATGATACCATATATATACAGATGAGTTTGAAAGAGTTTCATATTAAATATTGCAAATAATAAAATCCCTAAAGTGTACATTCCACAGGAGATAAATACATATTTCTTATATAGTTCTCCATAAATCCAGTAAAATTTATGGCCGACCAACTTTTGTATAGCAATCAATATTCTTTTTTTATATACCCAATAACTTGCAAAGAGTATGTTCATAATAAATACAATTATTATGGAAACCACTAATATTTTTTTATCACTTGGCACGCTTCCAAATAATCGTCCTGTCCCTTTTATATTGCTCTCTATTTGAAATATTGAATTGTCATCTTTGTGTGCCAGCAAAGATACTAGTTTACTATATAGAAATTGGGTATTTTTATTACTATCTAAAACATATATACCCGATGATATGAAATCAGAATCAAAAAGAGCATCTATATTTAAATAAGCCATATAATCAACTTTTGACTTCACTTCTCCACCAATTATACCAATCACTTCAAAGTAATCTCCTTGATAATTAATATATTTCTTTCCAGCTCTATCCTCCGTTCCTGCATATTCTTTTCCAATTACAGCTAATTTCCTCCCCTGAAAAAAATCATCTTTCTGAAAAAAACGACCTTCCTTCATAGGTACATTACTTATCTTTTGTGTTGTATAAATCCCTCTTATACTTTCAGTTACCCCTTCTTTAAAAAGAGTATAGTTGCTTTGTGCATTTCCTTCCATAAAATCAGAAAAATATTGGATTGCATTAGTATTTTCAATTTTAAATCGAATGCTCTCCCAACTATAAAGCTCGTTTGTTAGTCTATCCATATCATTTTTTTTTATGGAATATAAGCTACCCACCATTATCATGCATGTTGTACAAATAATGAAAATGCTTAATAGAATGTCATCAAAATTAATCTTCTTTTCTTGGTTCATATTTATCCCTACCCTTAGAGAAAATATACTTAAAATTTATAAATATTGCCACTGAAATCTCCAACGAGAAGTTTCAGTGGCAATAAAAAATGTATATTCTTAAATTAATTGAATCACAAATCCGCAAACATATTTACTTTTAAACTTCTATGCTTTTCCCCAATAAGTTTTAGCCATCATTCCAGGTTTTGAAACAACACCTGATGTCGCTGTTGTAGAGCCAGTTCCCACTTTCCTTCCGCTGTCTCCTTTTATTGTCGAACCAATGATTGCTTCATAACGCGCACGTGAATAATGCTTTACATCCTTCCACTTAGTAGTAGCCGATACCTTTTCAGTATTTTCGGCTGGTTTTCCAACAATTGTTATTGTGGCTTTATGCGACTCTGGTTTGCTACTTGCTCTAGCAGTAACAGAAAAATCAGTCGTATATCCTGTCTCTTCGCTCCAACCAAGCGTTTCAGCTCCTACACTATTAGGTAGAAATGTTATACCACCCATAAGTGCTACAGCTAAGGCTACATTCTTAAATCCTTTTTTCATTTTATACTCTCCATTTCTGTCTTTAATTCGACTTACTTAACTAACTTAACATTCTTAGTATAGATTACTTCTTTCAAAAAATAAAACAAGTAATACTTGTATTGTTTATCTTTAAATTCTATCTAGTTATTATTATAATAACTAGATAAGGAATAATTTAGAGTAATTTACGGGAGGTATTTCTATGGAGCTAGCTGAGTGGCTTTATAAAAAAAGGAAATCATATGATTACTCACAAGAATTTGTTGCTCAACATTTACATGTTACACAGCAATGGCTTTCACAGTGGGAGAATGGTATTGGGTACCCTAATTTTAGTATGCTTAAAAAGATTTTTCAGTTTTACAATTGTACAAGCGAAGAAATTTCAGAACTCTTTTTCGATATACATAACGACTTATAAAAGTAAATTAATAAACAAAAATTCAAAAAGGTAAACCTGATGAAAAAAGTAGAAAGCTCAGAGAACATTAACATACTAATGCTTTCTGAGCCTTCTATCAAAAATTCTAGAGGAAAATTGAGGACAGAGAGCCACTTTTCACTCTTTTATCCACGTGAATCCTACAAACAAAGCATTAACCTATGCTTCCTTCCATCTCAAACTTAATCAATCGGTTCATCTCCACCGCATATTCCATCGGCAGTTCTTTTGTAAATGGTTCAATAAAGCCCATGACAATCATTTCTGTTGCTTCTTGTTCAGAAATACCACGGCTCATTAAATAGAACAACTGCTCTTCTGATACTTTGGAAACTTTTGCCTCATGCTCCAATGAAATATTATCATTTAAAATTTCATTGTACGGAATTGTATCTGATTTTGATTGGTTATCCATAATCAACGTATCACATTCAATATTTGAACGGGATCCTTCTGCTTTTCGTCCGAAGTGGACAATCCCACGATACGTTACGTTTCCACCATGTTTTGAAATAGATTTTGAAACGATGGTCGATGACGTATTTGGTGCCAAGTGAATCATTTTTGCACCGGCATCTTGATGTTGACCTTTCCCTGCAAGAGCAATAGAAAGAGTCATTCCACGGGCACCTTCTCCTTTAAGGATAACAGCTGGATATTTCATTGTCAGCTTCGAGCCAATGTTGCCATCTACCCATTCCATTGTAGCATTTTCTTCACATACAGCCCGTTTTGTTACTAGATTGTATACGTTATTTGCCCAGTTTTGAATGGTTGTATAACGACAGTAGGCATCTTTTTTAATAATAATTTCAACAACGGCACTGTGTAAAGAGTTAGTTGTGTACACAGGCGCTGTACATCCTTCTACATAGTGAACATGCGCTCCTTCATCAACAATAATTAATGTACGCTCGAATTGCCCCATATTTTCAGAGTTGATTCGGAAGTATGCTTGTAGTGGTGTCTCTAGTTTTATGCCTTTTGGAACATAAATAAATGATCCACCTGACCATACAGCTGAATTCAAAGCAGCAAACTTATTATCAGATGCCGGCACTGTTTTCGCAAAATGTTCACGGAAAATATCTTCATTCTCTCTTAAAGCAGAGTCCGTATCTTTAAATATAACTCCTTGTTCTTCTAAATCTTCCTTCATATTATGGTAGACAACTTCTGATTCATATTGAGCAGATACACCAGCAAGATATTTTTGCTCCGCTTCTGGAATCCCTAATTTATCAAAAGTATTTTTAATTTCTTCTGGTACTTCATCCCATGAGGTTTCTGATTTCTCAGATGGTTTTACATAATAAGTAATCTCATCAAAATGTAAATCAGATAAATCGCCACCCCACTGAGGCATTGGCAGTTTATAGAAATACTCCAGTGATTTTAATCGAAAGTCCAACATCCACTGAGGCTCTTTTTTCATATGTGAAATTTCTTCCACTATTTCTCTTGTCAATCCACGTTTTGAACGGAAGATAGACACATCTTTATCATGGAAGCCATATTTATAATCGCCTATTTCCGGCGCACTTTTTACCATGAAAATCCCTCCTTCATTCCATATACACATTTCTTAAGTTATGAGGATTGGTCGGTCTTTGACCAATCCTCATAACTTACAATCCCTTCTCCATCGCTTTCCAAGCTAATGTTGCACATTTGATACGTGCTGGGAATTTGCAGACACCTTGTAGTGCTTCGATATCATCTAAATCTATATCATGGTCATAATCTTTTCCTTGCATCATATCTGAAAATATATGTGACAAATGCATTGCTTCCTCGATTGTTTTTCCTTTAATCGCTTGCGTCATCATGGAAGCAGAGGCCATTGAAATAGAACATCCTTCTCCTTCAAACTTTACATCGGTAATCTTTCCATCTTCTACCTTTAGTTGTAGACGAATACGGTCACCACATGTTGGGTTGTTCATATCAATCGTCACGCTATCTCCCGATAAAGCTCCGCGATTCCGAGGATTCTTATAGTGATCCATAATCACACGACGATATAACGAATCCAAATCATTATTAAAAGACATCACTAAAATACTCCTTCGCTTTCCTTACTCCTTGAACGAATATGTCGACTTCTTCCTTTGTATTGTATAGGTAGAAGCTGGCTCTTGCTGTTGCCGATACTTGCAGCCATTTCATTAATGGTTGTGCACAGTGATGTCCGGCTCTAATAGCAACTCCTTCCATATCCAAGACAGTTGCTAAGTCGTGGGGATGTACTTCGGCAATATTAAAGGTTAGTACTCCTACTCTTTGTTTCGGTCCGTAGATAGAAACTCCCTCTAGGCTACTTAATTGTTCCACACCGTATTCAACAAGCTCATGCTCATGCTTTGCAATCTCATCTAAGCCGATTTCTTCTAGAAAATCAATTGCTGCACCTAAACCAACAGCTCCTGCAATAATTGGTGTCCCAGCTTCGAATTTCCAAGGTAGCTCTTTCCAAGTGGAATCATATAAATCGACGAAATCAATCATTTCTCCACCGAATTCTACAGGTTCCATCTCTTCCAGTAGCCCTTTCTTTCCATATAATACCCCAATTCCCGTTGGAGCGCACATTTTATGTCCAGAGAAGGCATAGAAATCACAGTTTAAATCTCTCACATCAACCTTCATATGAGGAGTCGACTGAGCTCCATCTATCACCATGATAGCCCCTTGTTGATGAGCGTATTCTCCAATTTCTTTTACAGGATTCATTGCTCCCAGTACATTGGATACATACATAATTGAAACGATTTTTGTATTTTTGGTAATTATTTTTTTGGCTGCTTCCATATCAATACTACCATCTTCTGTGAGAGGAATATATTTTAGAAGTGCACCAGTCTTTTTGGCAACCTGCTGCCACGGAATGATATTGCTATGGTGCTCCATATATGAGATAACAATTTCGTCACCTTCTTTTAGGTTCGCTAAACCATAGCTGACAGCAACTGTATTAATACTAGTTGTCGTTCCTCTTGTAAAAATAATTTCTTCCGTTGATTTTGCATTGATAAACTTACGAACTTTTTCTCTTGCTCCTTCGTAAGCATCCGTTGCATTGTTACCGAGAGTGTGTACACCACGATGTACGTTGGAATTTGTCGTCCGGTAATAATCTTCCAACGCTTCAATTACTTGTCTTGGTTTTTGTGAAGTCGCCGCACTATCTAAATAAACCAATTGTTTTCCATTCACTTGTTGATCTAAAATTGGAAAGTAAGAGCGGATTTCCTGAATGTTCATTACTTAACTTTCCTTTCAATCACTTCTACCAATTGCTCTCTCACTTCTTTGATTGGTAATTCGTTGACTACAGGTGCTAAGAAACCGTGAATAATCAGACGCTCTGCTTCCGCTTTTTTGATACCGCGACTCATTAAATAGTACAGTTGAGTCGGATCAACACGACCGACAGATGCCGCATGGCCTGCCATTACATCGTCTTCTTCAATTAATAACATTGGATTGGCATCACCGCGAGCTTTTTCACTTAACATAAGCACACGAGAAGTTTGTTCCGCATCCGATTTTGATGCTCCATGCTCAATTTTCCCAATTCCATTAAAAATAGCTGCTGCACTATCCTTTTGAACACCATGTTTTAAAATAAATCCTTCCGAGCGCTTTCCGAAGTGAGTTGTAGTTGTTGTAAAGTTTTGCTTCTGCTCACCACGGCCAATGGTTACTAATTTCGTATCACCGTAGGAGCCGTCACCAACTAAGTCCGTTAAGTTATAAGAAATTGTATCTCCATCATTCATATATCCTAAAGCCCACTCAAGCTTCCCGTCACGACCAACAACTCCTCGACGGTTGATAAATGTAGTAATCCCTTTTGATAATGTATCCACTGCTCCGAACATTACTTGCGCATTCTGTCCTACGATTACCTCTACAGTAATATTGGCTATTCCTTTGGAAGAATCGTCTGCTACGTAATTTTCCACAAAAGTAAGTGCACTGTTATCATCAGCAACAACTAACACATGACTATACAGCGCGCTGTTTTCATCATCTACTGCAATAACAGATTGTAGTGGTGCATCTAATACGACATTCTTTGGTACATATACAAATACACCATTATTGATGAAAGCCGCATGTAGTGCCGTCAATCTATTTTCGTCTACTTTCACGCCCATTTTCATCAAATATTTTTGGATTAAATCACCATGTTCACGGATTGCCGTATGAATATCTGTGAAAAGAACTCCTTTTTCCTGATACTCTTCTGACAATTTCACTACTGCTTTTTTATTTTGTTGTTGAACGATGAAATTATCTTCACCGAGTAATGATTTCACATCATTGTTTAGTGTATCTATTGAAGTAAACTCTTCCTGGGTAATCGGGTTTTGCATTTCTCCGATAAAATCCCAGTTTGAAATATTCGTTTTATCCGGTTTAGGCATAGGTAGCACATCTGCTTGGGCAAGTGCTTGTAAGCGAAATGCCAGCATCCACTCAGGCTCACCAAGTACACCTGAAAGAGAACGAACATATTCTTCATTGAATGATTGTGTTTCAATTGCCATGTACTTCTTCCTCCAATCTGGCTTATGCTTCTTGCTCAAGCACTTCTTCTTTAATACCTAATTCTTCTTTAATCCACTCGTAGCCTTCTGCTTCTAAACGATGTGCCAATTCTGCATCACCAGATTTAACAATTTTTCCGTTCATCATAATATGAACATAATCTGGTGTGATGTAATTTAGTAATCGTTGGTAGTGAGTAATAATTAAGCAGCCAAAATCCGGACTACTCATTTCATTTATACCTTTTGATACTACTTTTAAGGCATCAATATCTAAACCAGAGTCAATTTCATCTAAAATCGCAAATGCTGGTTGAATCATCATTAATTGAAGAATTTCATTTCTTTTCTTCTCGCCGCCAGAAAAACCTTCATTCAAATAACGGTGTGCCATCGTTGGATCCATTTCTAATAATTCCATTTTGTTATCCAACTCACGAATAAATTTCATTAATGAAATTTCATCACCTTCTTCACGTCGAGCATTAATAGCCGAACGCATGAAGTCAGAATTTGTTACACCTGAAATTTCACTTGGATATTGCATCGCCAAAAATAGACCTGCACGAGCACGCTCATCTACTTCCATTTCTAGTACATCTTCTCCATCAAGCGTAATGCTTCCGCTTGTCACTTCATACTTAGGATGTCCCATAATTGCTGAAGAAAGAGTTGATTTCCCAGTACCATTTGGTCCCATGATTGCGTGTATTTCTCCACCCTTTATTTCAAGGTTTACACCTTTTAAAATTTCTTTTCCTTCAATAGCTACATGAAGATCTTTAATTGTTAAAACAGAACCAGCCATTTCTTATACCTCCGATTGTTCATATAATAATCTATCAAAATAAGATAGAAAAAACTCATTCTCATTTTATTCTCATTCTTATCTTAATACAAATCAAACGTATTATCAACTATAGGATTTAAGAAAAGCGTAAGCGCCTTGGTCAGCTCGTGAAAGAAATAGGGATTTATTCTTTAAGGTATGGGTTTTACCTTAAAAATAAATTATCTTTTCCACAGCGAGCTAGGCGCTGGAGCTGGACAAAAGAAAAGCGAAGAATGAGATCTGTGCCACTATCACAGTATCTCCCTTCTTCGCTTGTTTTCATACCTTTTGTTATTCACTTACAGGTACAACTGCACCGTTATATGTCTCTAAAATAAAATTTTGAATTTCTTCTGAACGTAGCACTTCGACTAATGTTTGAATTTCTTCATTATCTGCATCCCCTTGACGAACTGCGATAATATTCACAAAAGGTGAATTAGAATCTTCAAGAGCAATTGCATCTGTCATCGGGTCTAATCCAGCCCCAATTGCAAAGTTAGAGTTAATTAATATTACATCAGCCTCATCATTTTCATAGGCTTGCACAAGCATACTTGCATCAATATCCGTTACAAATTGTAAGTTTCTTGGATTTTCTGCAATATCTGATAATTGCGCCTCTGTTTTCTCCACACCGTCTTGTAATGTAATTAGTCCATGTTGTTCAAGCAATGATAACATACGACCATGGTCAGCAACAGAGTTACTCATCATAACAGTTGCTCCATCTGGAAGGTCTTCTAAACTATCATGTCTTTGTGAGTATATTCCGATTGGTTCAATATGAATACCTCCAGCATTTTCAAACTCATAACCATTTTCTGCAATTTGTTTTTCGAAAAATGGAATATGTTGAAAATAGTTAGCATCAATTTCTCCATCTGCTAATGCTCTGTTTGGTAATACAAAATCTTGAAATGTTGTAATTTCTAAAGTAATGCCTTTTTCTTCAAGTATCGGCTTTGCCTGTTCTAGAATTTCTGCATGAGGAACATTAGAAGCTCCTATTCTTAATATTTTGTTTTCCGATGTACCATTCTCTGATGCGTTGTCATTTCCACAAGCTGCCAAGGTTACTGTAAATAATGCTATAAGTACTACTAAAAACTTTTTCATTTTCTTTTCCCCCTGTATTTTTTATCTCTAGAAGCTGACCGAAAACTCGTATCATACTCCATAGTATCAACGTTTGTCAATTTTTTTGGTTATAATATCTCCAATTCCTTGAATCACAAATACAATTACTAAAATGATAATCGTCGCCGCTAAGGTTACATCATCATTACGGCGCTGAAATCCTTCTAAAAATGCTAAGTTACCTAGTCCTCCGGCACCAATAATACCTGCCATTGCAGTTGAACCTACTAACGCAACTGCTGTAACAGTAATGCCAGAAATGAGTGCCGGTAGCGCTTCTGGAATGAGAACCTTCAAGATAATTGTACTTGTTTTTGCCCCCATTGCTCTTGAAGCTTCAATGACACCTTTATCAATTTCACGAAGAGCAATTTCTACCAGCCTTCCGTAAAAAGGAGCTGCTCCGATTATTAAAGCAGGAAGAGCACCATTTGGTCCAAATACAGTTCCAACTATCGCTCTCGTAAATGGTATCAATAAAATGAGTAAAATAATAAATGGAATGGAACGAAAAATATTTACAATGATAGCTGTTATATTGTGAATCACTACATTTTCCCATAGATTACCTTTTGCAGTTAAAAATAAAATAATACCTAATACCAATCCTAAAATAAATGTCGCCACTGTTGAAATACTTGTCATATACAACGTATCAATTGTGGCGTCCCACATTGTTTGCCAGTTTACATTAGGAAATAGATTTGTCATTGCTCATTACCTCCATTTCCACTTCTTGCTGCCTAATATAATCAATCGCTGCTGAAATTTCTTCTTCCGTTCCTACTATGTGAACAAATAATGTTCCATACGGACCTTCTGGTGTTTGGTTTATTTGACCTTGAATAATATTTACGTCCACATGAAACTTGCGAATGATTGATGTAATAATCGGTTGATTCGCTTTTTCTTTTACAAATGTCAACTTTAGTACTTGTCCATTTGGATATTGTGCCATCATACTTTTCATTGTTTCTTCCGTATCTTCCAGCTCGACAATTTGCTGAACAAATCGTTTGGTAATCTGTTGCTTTGGATTTTTAAAAATATCTAATACATTGCCCATTTCAACAATTTTCCCACTCTCCATTACAGCAACTCGTGTGCAGATTTTTTGAATGACATGCATTTCATGAGTGATGAGAACAATCGTCAAACCTATTTTTTTATTAATCTCTAATAATAATTCCAGAATAGAATCTGTTGTTTCAGGGTCCAACGCTGAAGTAGCTTCGTCACAAAGTAGAATTTTAGGATTGTTGGCAAGGGCTCTGGCAATACCCACCCGCTGTTTTTGTCCACCGCTTAATTGAGAAGGATATGCATCCTCTCGTCCACTTAAGCCGACCATTTCTACAAGTTCTTGAACCCGTTTTTTCATCGTTTCTTTTGGCACACCGGCAATTTCCAATGGGAAGGCAATATTCTCACTGACTGTCCTTGACCAAAGCAAATTAAAATGTTGAAAAATCATCCCTATCTCTTGTCTAGCTTGGCGAAGCTCTTTTCCTTTCGCAGCAGACAGGAGCCTGTTTCCAACTTTCACAGTTCCTGATGTTGGCTTTTCTAACTGATTTAACAGTCGAATCAGAGAACTTTTTCCAGCACCACTATACCCGATGATACCAAAAATCTCTCCTTCCTCAATATGCAAATTGACATCATCTACTGCTGTTACCTCGTTTTGTTTTGTGCGATAAATCTTTTTCACATTCTCTAGTAAAATCATCCATATCACCTACTCATTCGATATTTCCGCAAACTATTCTCTCATACTTTTTTTAAAATTAGCAATTAATTTGATTCAGCTAATTTTTACATCTTCCCGCACAAAAAAGCCCTTCTGCAAAAATGAGCAGAAAGGCGGGCATGAGCAATCATCGAGTGACATATGCTTCCTTCCTCTCATCTCTCAAAGCACAGTATGCTTTGCAGGAATTGGCACCATTTCAATAATTATTGACGGTTGCCGGGCTTCATCGGGCACAGTCCCTCCACCACTCTTGATAAGAGTTCGTTATACGCTTGTTTAATTTTCATATCATGCTTCACATCATATCAATATCTTTATCCTCTGTCAATAAAAAAAATTAGTTTTCTATACTGTATGTGTGACATAAACTGGACATGCTGCTAGAAACAAAATGCTCTCTACCCACAAAAGAGAACGAAATGTGCCTTCATAGGTAGCTTCCCCCATTTTCAATACTTGTCTTAATTTCTGTTTACCACTTATCACGTACACCCAATCTTGCAAAGTACAATGTAAGAGGCTGTTTGCGTAACTCTTATCTTCTAACATACCTATCTTATTTCTTGAAAAAGAAATGTTCCATTGACTATTCTCAATTATTATTTTCAGTACCCATTCTTCTTTTGGCAGTAACGGTAATAAGTGTTGCTTTTCTTTCATAGAAGTAAGATAAACCTCCACCCATTGTTCTTTCATATTTCACGGCTCCTT
>DAIDKD010000009.1 GCA_027451065.1 Bacillaceae bacterium
CTCCTGTTGTGGAGGCAAAGCCATAAGGATAAATGCTTCCTTCGTCACCAGTTAATTCTCTTTCAAAGTTCATCACTGGTACATATACACTCATGATATTACGCTCTCCAATATCAACGGTCACATGCTCTTTTGGAAAGCTGATAGCTTCTTCCATCATTTCCGAGCTCATTTCTGCTCGAGCCAACACAAAGTTTCTGAATGATTGATGTAACTCTTTTTCTACTTCTTTTCTCAGTTCATTGTTGACTTTCACCATTTCAATGAACTGTCTCATTAATTCGTCTTGTTTATCCTTCAGAAGTTTGTGACCTCTACTGGCTGTCTGCAATCTCTTTTTTAATTTTGAGAGCTCCATTCTGGTTGGATTGACATTTAATTTTGCCATAATGATTACTCTCCTTTTGGAAGGTACTTATCAAGCAGGTCCTCTTTGATTCTCTTCAGCTCAGTTTTTGGAAGAATGGTTAATAGCTTCCAACCTAGCTCTAATGTTTCAAAAATATCTCTGTTTGCGTCAAACCCTTGATTGATATACTCCTGCTCAAAGGCTTCTGCAAACTTGGCATACTTTTTATCTACATATGATAATGCTGATTCTCCAAGAATAACTGCAAGTTCTTTCGCTTCTTTACCTTGTGCGTATGCAGCAAAGAGCTGGTTCATTGTTGGAGCGTGATCTTCTCTTGTTTTCCCTTCACCAGTACCTTTATCTTTTAAACGAGACAATGAAGGCAATACGTCGATTGGAGGGTTGATACCACGTTTGTACAACTCTCTTGACAGGATAATTTGTCCTTCCGTAATATATCCTGTTAAGTCAGGAATTGGATGTGTTTTATCATCTTCCGGCATCGTTAAAATCGGAATTTGCGTAACCGATCCTTCTTTGCCACGAATTCTTCCAGCACGCTCATATAGTGTGGAAAGGTCGGTATATAAATATCCTGGGTAGCCACGACGTCCTGGAACTTCTTTTCTTGCTGCTGATACTTCACGTAATGCTTCACAGTAGTTTGTGATGTCCGTCATAATAACGAGAACGTGCATTCCTTTTTCGTATGCTAAGTATTCAGCAGTCGTTAATGCCATACGTGGTGTTGCGATACGCTCGATAGCAGGGTCATCTGCTAAGTTAACGAATAATACAGAGCGGTCAATTGCACCTGTTTTGCGGAAATCATCAATGAAGAATTCAGCTTCTTCAAAAGTGATTCCAACTGCCGCAAAGACAACGGCGAATTTATCATTTGCATTTAATACTTTTGCTTGACGGGCGATTTGCGCTGCCAATTCAGCATGTGGCAAACCTGAACCTGAGAATACAGGAAGCTTTTGTCCACGTACTAGTGTATTTAGATGGTCAATTGCTGAAACTCCTGTCTGGATGAACTCATCTGGATAGTCACGAGAAACAGGATTAATTGCTTCACCGTTAATATCTAGGCGTTTCTCAGGAATAATTTTCGGACCATTATCTTTTGGATTACCCATTCCGTCAAAGACACGACCAAGCATGTCTTCAGATACATCAATCGTCAACGGTCTCCCTAAAAATCTTACTTTGGAGTCCCTTAAGTTAATTCCTGATGATCCTTCAAAAATCTGTACCATTGCTTTGTCGCCATGAATTTCAAGAACTTTACCACGACGAAGTTCGCCAGTTTGCAATTCAATTTCAACTAGCTCGTCGTATTTTACACCTTCAACACCTTCAACAGCCATCAAAGGTCCTACTACTTCACTAATCGTTTTATATTCCTTCAGCAACAGTAGCACCTCTCTCTTCTACTAATTTATCGATTGTTTGTGTCAATTCGTTATGAATATCGTCAATTCTCGAGATGTCTTCTTCTTTGATATATTTACTTCTAGCAATTCTATCTCTTAATTCTTCTAGCTTTAGTAATTCATCTAAATATACACCTGCTGCTAACGCTCTTCTTCCTTCTGTTCCGAAAGCAAGAATCAATTGCAGCATTTTAAATTGCTTTTGCAGAGATGTATAAGTATCCACATCATCAAATGCATTTTGTTGCAAGTAATCTTCACGAATTGACTTGGCAACTTCTAATGTTAATCTGTCATCTTCAGATAAAGAGTCGATACCTACTAGACGAACGATTTCTTCTAGGTTAGATTCTTGTTGTAAAATATTCATTGCTTCTTGACGTAGCTCTGACCAGTTTCCTTGTACTTGCTCATCTACCCAATCTCCTGTTACGTTTAAGTACAATGAGTAAGAGCTTAACCAGTTTACAGATGGGAAGTGACGTTTGTATGCTAAGTTAGCGTCTAGTCCCCAGAACACTTTTACGATACGAAGAGTTGATTGGGTTACTGGCTCAGAAATATCTCCTCCTGGAGGGGATACGGCACTGATTGCAGTGATTGCTCCAATTCGTCCTTCGCCACCAAGACATACTACCTTCCCGGCACGCTCATAGTATTCTGCAAGTCGTGATGCTAAGTATGCTGGGTATCCTTCATCACCAGGCATTTCCTCAAGACGTCCAGACATTTCCCTTAATGCTTCTGCCCATCTTGATGTAGAGTCAGCCATGATCGCAATGGAATAACCCATGTCACGATAGTATTCAGCGATTGTGATACCTGTATAAATAGATGCTTCACGAGCAGCAACTGGCATGTTAGATGTGTTGGCAATTAACACAGTTCTTTTCATAATTGATTCACCAGTTTTCGGGTCTTGTAATTCTGGGAATTCGTTTAGAACGTCGGTCATTTCATTTCCACGCTCACCACAACCTACGTACACAACGATTTCAGAATCTCCCCATTTTGCTACTTGGTGCTGCACAACTGTTTTTCCGGCACCGAACGGACCTGGAACTGCTGCTGCTCCACCTTTTGTAACTGGGAAGAATGTGTCGATTACACGTTGTCCTGTCATCATTTGCTCAACTGGATTGATTTTATTTGTTACTGGACGACCTTTACGAACAGGCCATTTTTGCATCATTGTCAATTCTTTTTCACCGTTTGCAGTTTCTACAATACAAACTACATCGACAACAGTAAAGTCACCACTTTTGATTTCTTTTACTGTTCCTTCTACACCGAACGGTACCATAATTTTATGGTTAATAACTGGTGTTTCTTGTACTGTTCCGATGATATCACCAGCAATTACTTTGTCACCAGTGTTTACAGTTGGTACAAATGTCCATTTCTTTTCTCTGTTTAAGGAAGGAACGGAGATACCTTTTACTAAGTAGTCACTTTGTGCTACCTTTTGGAAAGCGTCTAATGGACGTTGAATTCCATCAAACATTGATTCCATCAATCCTGGTCCAAGCTCTACACTAAGAGGCTCTCCAGTTGTGACAACTGGGTCTCCTGGCCCAATTCCTGATGTTTCTTCATATACCTGAATAGAAGCTTTGTCGCCTCTCATCTCAATAATTTCTCCAATAAGGCCTTTTTCTCCAACTTTACAAACGTCATAGACACTTGCATCTTCCATGTTTTCAGCAACAATTAACGGCCCTGAAACTTTAATAATTTGTCCACTTTTCAAATTGTAGCCCTACCTTTCTAATTGTCCAGCTTCAGCGGCAAGCCACTTACTCTTTTCTTTTTTATCCGGCTCCAGCGGCTAGCTCGCTGTGGTCTGACTCTTTTCTGTTATAAAAAATTCACTAGTTTGGAATATATGATCGTTCGAACATATATTTCAAACTAGTTGCCTAGGATATTCATCCCAACGGCTTTTTCAACATTGTCGCTAATGCGTCGCATGCCGATGTTTAACGTTCCTTGGTTGCTTGGAATTAAGATAATCGCAGGAAGTACTTCTCTATCATACCTTGCGATTGTTTCTTCCACTTTTTCTGCTATTTGTTCTGTCACAAAGATGATTCCGTAATTATTTGCCGCTAGCTTATCGATTGTATTACGCGCTTCATCAGCTTCTATTACTGAATACACATCAACACCGATTGCTTTAAATGCTAGAACGGAATCTTTGTCACCTACTACTCCGATTTTCTTATGCATAACTATCACGCAGCCTTTCTCTGATTTGTTCTGCGTCAACATTATTTAACTTTCCGACCATAATCGTTCTAATTGTCTGCATTTCCGTTTCCTTTGCATAAATAAAGCCAATTAGTGGTTCCAATCCGAAAGTTACTACTTTCTCCGCCTTCATTACCTTCATTAAGTAGTTGTCACTTAGTTTATTGAAAAGGTTCAGGGAGTCTGTTTGTACGTAGTCTTCAATGGCTTCCTTCAGCATATCTGCATAGTCAGTAGCGAAAAATTTCCCCGGCAAATTATCAATAGAATCCGTTAAAAAATCAGTTAATTTATAGTGTTCAATCGTCCCACCATTGATTAAAACTGTTTGTAGGAAATCTCTTCCTTTTTGCTGTAGTTTTACTCGTAATAGTGTTTCCATGTTCGCAAGATCAATTTGCATTTTTACATATTTAGGCAAAAATGTTCCGCCCACTTTATTAGCTAGGTCAAGCTTTTCTTTGTACATGTATCGATCGAAAAGAATTCCTATTCGTTGCGGATCTTTCTTTTCTTCAAAATCAGCTAGTATTGTTTCCACTGCTTTACGAGTACGTGGGCGCAAGTCTCGATACTCCTCCTGAGCAAATATCGATCTCAACTTGGCAAGATCTGTTGTTCCTACAGGAATAAGTAGATGTGAGAAATCTTTTTGTAGTAATTTCTCTTTTACAAGTACTTTTAAGTTATGGTATTCATATTTCATACTCATTACGTCTACTACTTCTTTTACTGGTGTCATTTCATAAAAGAGCTTGTACATACGCTCCAATTCTAAATTGAGCACCTCTTCATAGTCTTCTGCTCTTTTCACGTTGTTCATGACAGCGGCATACTCTGTTTCTTGTAATTCGTTGATAGCTCCCATGGCAGAAGGCGCATTGATCATTCTGTCAAGTTTCGCTTTATCAAGGAGTCTACTTTCGAATACACGAATTCTCGGGATTACTTGGTTAAATACCATTCTATCCATATATCGCTCTCCTTTGTCCAGCTTCAGCGGCTAGACCTTCATGTCAAATAACATTTTCTGGACAATCCGCTTATGCTTTTCTTTTTAACCAAATAGTTTCGCTGCAACGTCGTATTCCAGTTCTTCTTTCATGGAGTGTACGATTGCCTCAAACGAGCAGTTCATTTCGATTCCGTTTTGCTCAATAATAAAGCCGCTCATATTGCTCTTCATTTCTTCACTTAAGATAATATTTTTCCCTTGGGAAGATAATTCTTTGTTCATATTAGCAACCATATCTGCCGCTGTCTTTACTGGTGTATCTGCTCCAAGTGTCAATGTGATATCTCCTTGAAAATTACTACTGGCAATAGCTGTTTTGATAAATTTGCTGATTGTTGCTTCATCCATTTTTTTCAATTGCTCTAGTGTTGAAGTAAATACTTCCTGAATTCTATTTTGTTTCTCTTGCAAAATGTCATTTCGCACCGTTAACGTTGCATGAGAAATCATTCTCTCTTTTTTCGAGGAAGCATCTTGTTCCGCTTTTTTCAGGATAGATGCTGCTGCTTCTTGTCCCTTTTTTTTGTGGGTTTCAATGATATCCTGCTTCTCTTGTTTTGCAGAAGAAAGGATTTGTTCCTTTTTCGCCTCTGCGTTTTCAATCAATTTTGATGTTATATTATTTACATTCGACATCGAATCACGTCCTCGTTTTTCTTCTGTCCAGCATAAGCAATGAACTCACTAAGAAGTTACCTACGCTTTTCTAATTTTTACTTATGGAAAATCCTAATAAGAACAGGCAATTCATACAATTGCCCGCCCTTACTAGTTTTGAGAAAGGTGGTTGAAAAACCACCTTTCTCAAAACTAGAATAAGTTATTCACTAATAAGAATGATGTTACGAATCCTAATAGTGGGTATGTTTCTACCATTGCTGAGAAGATAACCCCTTTAATAAAGTGATCTTCATTTTTTGCTAAAATCGAGATACCACCTGCTGCTACTTTACCTTGAGGAGCACCTGCCATTAAACATGAAATAGCAACTGGTAAACAAGCCATGAATAAAAATAAACCTTGAGCTAGTGTTAAATCAGTATTTAATTCTGTAAGTACTAAGAAACCAATTACGAATCCGTATAAACCTTGTGTCGCTGGTAATAATTGTAGTACTAACGCCTTACCGAATTTTTCAGGTTGTTCTGTAATTAATCCTGCTGCTGCTTCCCCGGCAATACCAACCCCGCGTGCCGAACCGATACCAGATAAACCTACTGCTAAGGCGATTCCTAGTGCCGCCATGATAAATCCACCATTCTCCATAAAAAGAAATTCAATTACACTGTTAAAAGTTTCCATTTTTTCAATTCCTCCTAAGTTGTCTAGCGGCTGGGCAAGCCGCCTATGCTTTTCTAATTTTGTCTAGCTCCAGCGGATAGCTTGCTGTGGAAAAGATAATTTATTTTTAAGGTGAAAAAACACATCTTAACGAGTAAATCCCTATTTCCTTCACAAGCTAAACAAGCCGCTTTCGCTTTTCTAATTTTCCTTTAAGTCGATATACTTTTCTAATGTTTTAAAAGGCTTGAATTCTTTTCCGCCACCTTCATAGAATTTACCGATGTACTCAACATACTGAAGTCGACATGTATGAACATATGCACCTAACATTGCTAAGAAAAGGTTAAATGCATGGGCGAAAACAAAGAATAACGGCCCGATAATAAATAATGAAACCCCCGGGAATTGACTCATAATTAAGTTAAATGCTCCTGCAATAGAGCCCCCGGCAAGTCCTAACGCCATTAATCGAGTGTAAGAAACAATGTCCCCTACGTAGTTCGTGATGCCAAACAATGCGTATAGTCCAGAAGCGAACTTTCCAACAAATGTTTCTGCATCTCTTCCTTGTGTGAATACGATCAATGCCATTCCTAAAAACATCATATACATGCCGATATTGGTCACCGTTTCTGAGAATAAACCGAACATGCTACCTGATAAAAGGATTCCGGCTCCTATGAGAGTAATGACCCAAGAACCAACATCGAAAAAGGCATCTAGCGGCTGTCCATCCCTGATTAACATATATGCTTTGATTCCTAAACCAAAGAAAATATGCACAAGACCAAAGCCAACAGACATTAATAGTAACGTATTTACATCTTGCTCAGGATTAATCGGTCCATTTATCGGAATGATTCCTCCGAAGAAGGAGCCATATAGAATCCCGAAAGCAATGGTTGGTAAACTGAGCCAGAAGAAAAATTTTACTGTTTTCTGCATCCCTTTATCTAGCTTGAATAATCTTTGTGCCAATAAAGTGGCAATTAACACTACTAACCCATAACCGATATCCGCTACCATCATTCCGAAGAAAATAACATAAAAAGGTGTGATAAGCGGAGTCGGGTCTATTTCATTATATCTTGGTAAGCTGTACATGGTCGTAATCGACTCAAAGTTTGAGACAATATTTCCATTTTTCAGTTTAATTGGCACTTGATTGATTTCATCTTCCTGAACATCCTCAAATGTAATATGATATTCGTCTCCAACAGTTTCTTTTGCAATTGCTTCTACTGTAGACATATCATCTGCCGGAACCCAACCAACCATTGAAACAACGTCATTGGTCTTTAAGAAGTTCTTGGTTACTTCTTGACGCTCGCGCAAATTATAGTAGTACTCGTATATTAATTCAAAGTCTTCTAATAATTTGCCGTAGGAAGATACTTTTTCTTGAATTTCCTTTTCTGATTTTGTGATGACATCCATTTTTTCAGAAAAATCCTTGATAATACTCGCAGGTGAACCTTCATAACTTGTTGTAAAGTGACTGAATCCATACTTCTTTGTCAGCTCGTCAACTGCTTGCTTGTCTTCTTCGCCAACTAGGAAAAAAAGGTACACATCTTGAGAATCCTTATGTAGATTTTCAGCGTGTACATACTGACAAGCCTTTAGTTCATCCATAAAGGGCTTTTCTGATTGCACCGAAATAGTTCCTAGTAAATAAGATGCACGTTTTAACTCTTTCACTTGTGAAAAAGGCGCATCAACAGCTTGCCAATTCTGCAAAGACTTGATTTCACTCTCAAGTTTTGTTTTTTCATTTGCTAATTTACTAAGGGTTCTATCATACTCTTTGATTTTATCATGAGATGTAAGCCAGTCCATAGAGGTTACTCGTTCTTCTAACTCTTCGAGGGTAAGCTCTCTTCGCCCCTCTTTCAGTGCTTGTAACCCGCTTTTTTCCGGAACATATTTTTGCAAAAAATCGATCACAAATTTAGCTTTTAATAAATTCTCTTCATACTTTGCATAGTTTGAATCCACTGTATCCTTCTGTAAACCAAGCAATTCTTCATTATTTTCCAGCAATTCCTCATCTTGTAGGTTTACAAATTCCACATTTTGAAATGCTTGGAGTTTTTTTAATAATGGTTGTTTTTGAGACTCAAACGCAAGCAAAGTGAATTTTTTCATTTTAACTATCGCCATTCATGCTCACAATCCTCTCAATCACAAAATTAATTGTATCGTTTTTTCGCTCCCCAGCTTGTTGCACAATTGCTTCTTGCTGCACTTTCCCTTGGGCAGTAATTTTCTCTACTTCTTGTTCTGCTATTGCTAAGGCGTCTGACATTATTTTTCTTCCCTGTTCTTGGGCATCTGAAACAATCTCATCATACACTTTTTTACCTTCCACATTCCCATCGTTTCGCATACGTGCTGCTTCCTGTTCTGCTTGTGCAATTAATTCTTCTGTTTGTTCCTCGACTTCTCTTACTTTCTTCACAGCTTCTAAAACCAATAACATCACCTCCTTGTAAATAAAAAAAAAAGCATTATTTTCATGCTTGTTACACAGCTAACAATCCATAGTAAACATGGTAGCATATTTCAGACCATTCGACAAGCGTACTCCCCCTTTATTTACGCGGATTTTTCTCAAATAATCACCCAGTTTTTCTGTTTCTTCCTATTTAATAATAGGTGGATTTTACATAAAAAACATTTTTTTAATATAATAAAATTTAAGTGAATTTCATACAGAAAGAAATGACTTAAAAAAATAGAACGACTTTCTATCTACATTTTTTCTTTTCTCTAGAATAGACTACAGGAAACCCGGTACAAAGAGGTAAATTGTAAGAAATAAAGGTTTCCCTGCTTCTTACAATTCACCTCTTCCTTGTTATTTGTGCTTCTCTACTTCCAAACGATTAATCGCACGTTTTAGTGCCCATTCAGCTCGTTTGAAGTCAACATGTGATTTTTGATCTCGTAAGCGGCGCTCTGCTCTTCTTCTTGCTTCTTCTGCACGGTGAACATCAATTTTCGTAGACATTTCAGCTGCTTCAGCAAGAATTGTCACAATATTAGAATGCACTTCCATGAAACCCCCACTAATTGCTATATGATCTACGATACCGTCATGTTTAATATTCACTTCACCGACTGTAAGGGGAGCAACGATTGGAATATGACCAGGTAGAATCCCTAGCTCACCGCTAACTGCTCTTGCACTAACCATCTCTACATTGCCTTCAAAGATGGGGCCTTGAGGAGTTACTACACTGACTTTCATCGTCTTCATGATATACCTCCTTTGTGGTTGTGAGAAAGGGGTAAAAAACACCCCTTTCTCACAACCACGCAAGATCAGACAATCGTGATGAATTCGGTGAGGATGAAGATTGGTGAATTGTCTGTTCTTGCATGTATTTTTACTGTTGTCTTGCGAGGTTGAGCCACTAAGCTGGTTTTTAGCTTATTGGCTCAACCTCCTCTCACATCATCGTTTTCGCTTTTTCGATTACGTCGTCAATTCCGCCCACTAAGCGAAAGGCATCTTCTGGAATATCGTCATGTTTACCTTCTAGGATCTCTTTAAATCCACGAACTGTTTCTTTGACAGGTACATAGGATCCTGGTTGTCCGGTGAACTGTTCTGCTACGTGGAAATTTTGTGATAGAAATACTTGAATCCGACGAGCGCGGTTCACGACCAATTTATCTTCTTCTGATAATTCATCCATTCCTAAAATAGCAATAATATCTTGTAATTCTTTGTAGCGTTGTAACATTTGTTGCACTTGACGTGCTACTTCGTAATGTTCATCCCCAACAATTTCACGGGATAGCGCACGTGATGTAGACGCTAGTGGGTCCACTGCTGGATAAATTCCCATTTCTGATAAGCGGCGTTCAAGGTTTGTCGTTGCATCTAAGTGAGCAAATGTCGTCGCTGGTGCCGGGTCAGTATAGTCATCGGCAGGTACATAAATCGCTTGAATCGATGTTACCGATCCTTTTTTTGTTGAAGTAATTCGCTCTTGTAAGCGCCCCATTTCAGTTTCCAATGTGGGTTGGTAACCTACTGCAGACGGCATCCGCCCCAGCAAAGCAGATACTTCTGAACCTGCTTGAGTAAAACGGAAGATATTATCAATAAACAACAATACATCCTGCCCTTCTTCATCACGGAAGTACTCAGCCATTGTTAATCCAGTTAAAGCCACACGTTGCCGCGCTCCAGGTGGTTCGTTCATTTGTCCGAATACCATGGCTGTTTTCTTGATAACCCCTGAATCTACCATCTCATGGAACAGGTCATTCCCTTCACGAGTACGTTCACCTACACCTGTGAATACAGAAATCCCCCCATGCTCTTGGGCGATGTTATGAATAAGTTCTTGAATCAGTACAGTCTTCCCTACACCAGCACCACCGAATAGACCGATTTTTCCGCCTTTGATATATGGAGCAAGTAAATCTACTACCTTGATTCCTGTTTCTAGAATTTCTACGCTAGTAGACAGTTCCGCAAATTCAGGTGCTTTTCTATGAATAGGGTCACGACGGACTTCCGATCCAATCGCTCCTTTTAAATCAATCGCTTCTCCAAGTACGTTAAATACACGTCCTAATGTGGCGTCACCTACCGGCACTGAAATTGCCGCTCCGGTATCTTCCGCTTCCAAGCCACGAACCAGACCATCTGTAGATTCCATCGCTACTGTTCGCACAGCATCATCCCCTAAATGAAGTGCTACTTCCAGCACTACATCGACACTTACTTCATTTTCATTCTGTGCCTCATGCTTTACGTGTAGCGCATTATTAATTTCAGGAAGTTTCCCATTTTCAAATTTTACGTCTACAACTGGACCGGTCACTTGGATAATATGTCCTTTATTACTCATTTGGTTCCCTCCTCGCATCTCTTTACTCCAACGCTGCTGCTCCGCCGACTATTTCCGTAATTTCTTGGGTAATGCCGGCTTGACGAGCACGATTGTACGATAGCGTTAATGTATTAATCAGTTCCCCTGCATTGTCTGTTGCATTCCTCATTGCTGCAGTACGAGCCGCATGCTCACTTGTTTTTCCATCAAGAAGCTCTCCGTAAATGAGGCTTTCTGCATATTGTGGGAGAAGGATTTCTAAAATTTCTTCTTCCGACGGTTCAAACTCATACGCTCCTGACTTGTTACTTTTATCAGAAATGTCTGTGAGTGGTAATAATTTATTTACGGTCACTTCCTGCTTTACCGGATTCACGTAATGAGTGTAGTAAACATACAATTCATCAAATAAACCATCCATATACATCTGCACAGAATGAGATGCCAACTCCTTAATGTCATCATACACAGGTTGATCAGAGATACCTAAAAACTCTTCAAAAATCGTGAAATTTCTGCGTTTGAGATATTCGCTTCCTATTCGTCCTAAAACGATAATCCCATAATCATCCGGGCCTGAATGAGCCTCTTCTATTTGTTTACTCACTGCCCGAAGTACATTGCTATTATATGCACCTGCTAACCCACGGTCAGATGTAATTACAATATACCCTGTTCGCTTTACTTCCCGACCTTTTAAAATTGGATTATCTATCTCTGCTCCACTTGCCACACTGGCAATTACTTCCTGCATCTTTTCCATGTAAGGAAGAAAAGCTTTTGCCTTCGCTTCGGAATTTTTGAACTTCGCTCCATAAACCATTTGCATGGCATTGGTAATCTTTTTTGTACTCGTTACTGACTCAATTTTTGTTTTTATTTCCCGTAAGGAATCCATAGACTTCACCACCTTCTGTTACCCTATTTTGCGTATTTCTTTATTCCGATGTAACGAAATCCCTTTTAAAATCATTGATTGCAGACTTCATGGCTTCTTCATCTGCCAATTTTGTCGTTGTTTTAATCGTCTCTAGAACTTCTGGGCGGTTTGAATCTAGCCAATCATTGAATCCTGCTTCGAATCGCCCAATATCTTTTACTGGGATATCATCCAGATAACCACGAGTTAACGCATATAAAATCATTACTTGTTTTTCTACTTTCAACGGTTTATGTAAACCTTGTTTTAGCACTTCGACTGTACGTTCTCCACGACTTAATTTGGCTTGGGTCGCTTTATCCAAGTCAGATCCGAACATGGCAAATGCCTCTAGTTCACGGTAGGAAGCTAAGTCCAATCGCAGTGTACCGGCAACTTTTTTCATGGCATTAATTTGTGCGGAACCGCCGACGCGGGATACAGAGAGACCAGCGTTCACGGCAGGGCGTACACCTGCAAAAAATAAATCAGACATTAAGAAAATTTGTCCGTCTGTAATAGAAATAACGTTGGTTGGAATATAGGCAGAAATATCATTTGCCTGGGTTTCGATAAACGGTAATGCTGTTAATGATCCCCCGCCTAAATCATCGTTTAATTTTGCCGCTCGCTCTAACAAGCGGGAGTGTAGATAGAATACATCCCCCGGGTATGCTTCACGCCCTGGAGGACGGCGTAATAATAGTGATATTTCACGATATGCTACTGCTTGTTTTGATAGATCATCATAAACTACTAATACATGTTTTCCGTTGTACATAAACTCTTCACCCATAGCCACACCAGTAAATGGAGCCAAGTATAGCAATGCCGCCGGCTGGGAAGCAGAGGCTGTGACAACAATTGTATAATCTAAAGCACCATGTTTACGCAATGTTTCTACAACACCACGAATAGTCGATTCCTTTTGTCCAATGGCTACATAAATACAAATCATATCTTGGTCTTTTTGGTTGATAATTGTATCTAAAGCTACCGCTGTTTTCCCTGTTTGGCGGTCACCGATAATTAATTCACGTTGCCCGCGGCCAATGGGAACTAAGGCATCAATTGCTTTAATACCAGTTTGCAGTGGTTCTGATACTGATTTACGAGCCATTACTCCTGGAGCTGGCGCTTCAATTGGACGAGTTTTTGTTGCATGAATCGGACCTAATCCGTCAACAGGTTGACCTAACGGATTGACAACACGACCTATTAACTCTTCTCCTGCCGGTACTTGCATAATACGACCAGTACGGCGGACTTCATCTCCTTCACGAATCTCTTCAAAAGGGCCTAAAATGATAACCCCCACATTATTTTCTTCTAAGTTTTGTGCCAATCCTACTACACCATTGGAAAACTCTAACAGCTCTCCGGCCATACAGTTATCAAGACCATGTACACGGGCAATTCCGTCACCAACTTGGATAACTGTACCGATATCAGTTACTTCTATCTCCGCTTGATAATTCTCAATTTGCTTCTTAATGAGGGAGCTAATTTCCTCAGCTTTGATGCTCATGTACCTCACCCCTATCTACTATTGTCCAGCTCCGGTGGCTAGCTTACTGTGGAAATGATGATTTATTTTTAAGGTGAAAATCACACCATATTTCACCTTACTCCTGTCCATCATGATTGTCTGTTCTTGCAAGTTTGGAGAATTAATCGTTTTTTGATTATTTCTCCAAACTTGCTCCTGCGCTTTTCTTTATTAATTCACGTCTTATCTGCGTAATTTTTCCTTGTAGGCTACCGTCATAGATTCGATTGTCGATTCTTACTTTGATTCCACCTAATAAATTGTCGTCGATGACATTGTGGATACGAATTGCTGCTTTCCCACATATTTTAGCAAAGGTTTCCGCAATCGCATATTTTTCTTCCTCTGTTAACTGACGAATTGAGTATACAGTTGCATCAGCAATATTTCTTTCTTTATTGGCCAACTCGATGTACATATCAACAATTTCAACCACTGTATTCTCTCGTCTACTATCAATGAGTAACAATATCGTATTGACTATTTCTTTGGAAAGTGAAGCAAATGCATTTTGTACCATTGCCTTTTTCTTTGCGGACTCAATGTTCGGACTTCGTAAAAATATAGAAAACTCTTTATTATGAGAAACGACTTCTTTCACAACCTTTAGTTCCTCTTCAAAAATGTTGATTGATTGTTTTTCTCTTGCTATTTGCACAAGGGCATCGGCATAACGCTTTGCTACTAGTTCTTGTTTCATCGCGCATCGCCTACCTCTTCAAGATATTTGCGAATGAACTGGGATTGATCCTCCTCCTTCAGTTCTTTCTCAATTACTTTCGAAGCAATTTGCACAGATAAGGTTGCTACTTCATTTTGCAATGAAGCAATTGCTTGTTCTTTTTCCTGCTGAATATCCTTTAATGCACTCACTTTTATATTTTCTGCTTCCGCTTTTGCAGTAGCAATAATGCTGTCCTTTTGCTCTTCTGCTTGTTTTTTTGCCTTTTCAATTAACTGTTGTGCCTCTATACGTGACTCTTTGAATAATTGGCGCTGCTCTTCTGTCAACTTAATAGAATCTTGATGGTTCTTTTCAGCAGCTTCTATTTCATTGGCGATATGCTCTTCACGCTGCTTCATCACGTTCATCAGTGGACCGAAAGCGAATATTTTCAACAAAAATAATAAGACAACAAATACGACTAACTGGACTAAAATATTTCCCAGATTCAAACTGCTACCTATCACAAGCATCGTCGGGTCAAATAACACAGAAATTCCTCCCTTCCAAAAATATCGATATTCACCTAAATAAATCAAGGTGTGATAGCAGGCCACCAGCTGACCGGTTATCACACCCTGCAAGAACAGATCATCACTTTATCTACGTGAAGTAAGGTTTCGTCCCCATTATCCGTCCTTGCTCACTTTTCAGCTATTAACTAAATACGATAATGAAGGCAATTACGACACCGATAATTGGAATCGCTTCAACAATCCCAACCCCAATGAACATAATTGTTTGAAGTGTGCTTTTTGACTCTGGTTGACGCGCGATACTTTCCACTGTACGTGATACGATAAGACTATTCCCAATTCCTGCTGCTAAAGCTGATAACCCAATAGCGATTGCTGCGGCTATGTAATTCATATTGAACTACCTCCTCTTATTTTTTATCATAGTAAATTGATTATTTTAATGGTCGTCACTTATCTTATGAGATAGATAAACCATCGTTAACATAGTAAAAATAAATGATTGAATCGCTCCAACAAAGATACTGAATCCTTGCCATGCTATCATCCCTATAGCTCCACCAATGAAGCCAAGAAAACCACTAACCATCAGGTTGCTCAGCAAGGACAAAAGAATTTCCCCTGCATAAATGTTCCCGTAAAGACGAAGACCTAATGTTAAAGTATTTGCAAATTCCTCCATCACTTTCAATGGAAATAAGAATGCCATCGGCGAAGTAAATGATTTGAAATAGCCTTTGAATCCTTTCATCTTAATGCCATAATAATGAGATAAGACAATCACCATCATCGCCAAAGTAAGTGTTACAAGTGGGTCTGATGTGGGCGATTTCCAGACTGAATGTCCATCATAATTTATCATAAAGGGCAACCCCAACAGATTAGACACAAAAATATACATGATTAATGTGGTCCCCAGCGTGAGAAATCTCCCACCTGTTTTCCAATCCATATTACTATTGATTAACCCCTTCACAAAGTCCAGCACCCACTCCAAAAAATTCTGCATTCCCGTTGGACGGAGGGCTAAGTTTCGTGTCGCTACAACACAAATAATAAATACAATAGCTGCGGCCGCTATTGTGGTAATAATAATAGCTAGGTCAAAACTTAATCCTAAAAACTCGAAAGTAATCGCTCCGTGTTCCATTTTCGCTCACCTCTTTTCTTGTTGCCAACGTCATGAATCCGAATCGAACTGCTGAACGAGACGGATTGTCCCATACATTCCTAATCCAAATCCCAACACAACACCAATAATAAGAAAGAGTGGAGAGGTACCAACTTTACTATCGATCCATCTACCAAGAAAAACACCAATCAATATTGATCCTGCTAAATAAGAAACAACACTTGACATAAGGGCCATTGCTTTCATTGGATGCTGATTTTTCTTCGCCAAGTTCCTCCCCCTCTGCAGTATCCTACCACCTCCACTAGATTATTTAATTATTTTACAAACGACTTTCTTTTTTATCATATTACTTTTTATTGTAAAATAATATATATCTCGGAAAATTGTCAAAATATTGTAACATTGGAAACGATAACACTTTTTTCTTCTTTCCCATTTTAAATTAGAGCATGGTGATATGTTTTAGCATACCAACTCCCACTTTCTTATGTCAATTAATAAGCACTATTTCATCAGGGTGTAAGAAAAGGGGGAAATATTCCTTTTCTTACACCCTGATGAAATAGATAACAACAGTGAAGTAAAGCTTATCTCATTGTGTATCTTCACTACCTAATTAATTGATACACTTATTTGGTAGTGAATTGAATATATCTTTCAATGGCATCTTCTTTTTTTCCCTTTTTCGAGAAAATGATTGCTCGATATACTCCTGTTAATTCTTTATTCACCGATACTTTCTTTTTGATTGCGCCTTGGGGAACATTTTTCTGCAAATCTAAATAAGAGTGGAATGCATATGTCACTGGGTCATATAAGGCGATACCGAACTCATCTACTGCTTCTGGTAAATATACTTCATACTCCCATATTTGGTCCTTTTTCTTAATTATTTGAAAACCCATAATTCCCGGGAATGTCGGTTTTTTCCCAAACAGTAAATAAGGAACATGGATATTCCTTTCCCCTTCTTGTATTTCCAAAAAACCATCATATGTTCCTTTGTCCGGCAAGTTATTAGTAGATACGTATAGCTTCACCTTTTTTCTTTCGTGTGCCTTTACATATACAGCTTTTGGAAATTCCCACTGAATCTCCTTGTTTTTCGGCTGTGGATTGATAGTGTATTTCTTTTTCTCGTTTGACACATTTTCGATAAAGATGCTCACTTCTTTTCTTTCACTGTGAGTACGACTACTCATAATGCCTAATGATAACGCACTAGGATATACTAAGGTTTCCGTTGCTAACGCTTTGTCTACTTGAATTCTTCCGGACCCTTGTTCATAGACATGGTAAGGCTGCTTATTTTTTGTTAATTGTTTTGCGGTGTTCATCAGGGCAGCTTTCAGTTGATGTGGCTTCCAGCTGGGATGCTTTTGTTTTAATAAAGCAATTGCTCCTGCTACGTGGGGCGATGCCATACTCGTCCCTTGAAAAGACATATATCCATCGGGAACTGTACTATAAATCGCAACTCCTGGGGCAACCACATCTGGTTTTATTTCCCATGAAGTGGTAACAGGACCACGAGAACTAAATGGGGCCATTGTGTCGACTTGTTGGTGATAAGTGGTGGTAATATGTTTGTTTCCTCTTTTAATTTGTTTTTGAAGCCACTTGCCGTCTTTCATTGATAAAGAAACAACTGGAATCGCCAATTTCTTCTCCAATTTCCCAGTAAAATCGCCAGGAACATTGTTGTAAATAATCACTGCCTTCGCCCCGGCCTTTTGAGCATTCTCCACTTTCTCAGTGAAGGTTATCCGCCCCCGCTCAAGAAGGACGATTTTATCCTTCAGCTTTCTGATACCAAGATTCGTTCCTAACTCCCCATCAACGATTTTTCCAGAAATTTTCTCCCATGGGATGGAATCCTTCATCGGTTCAATACAGAGTTCTTGCTTTTTCCGGCCAGTTTGAATGTATGGAATAGACAATGGTGGCGTGGATGCACCTACTGAAATTGCTCGAGTAGCGGTCCCTGGAGCGCCGACTGTCCATTTTTTCGGACCTGCATTACCAGACGCCGTCACAGCAACAATTCCTTTTTCCACCACTTTATTTAAAGCGATGCTAGTCGGCCAATCAGGTCCGTTCACATCATTTCCTAGTGATAAATTAATAATGTCTACCTTGTCTTTCACAGCTTTCTCGATTGCCATGACCACAGACTCTGTTGTACCGACTCCCCCTGGACCAAGGGCGCGATAGGCGTAAATAGATGCTTCTGGAGCAATTCCCTTTAACTTGCCATTGGCTGCGATTATCCCCGCCACATGTGTACCGTGGACTGTTGGTGTCCCTTGTCCTTTTTGCGTTTCCATTGGGTCATCATCTGAATCAATGGTATCGTATCCACCACGGTAATTTTCTTTTAAATCTGGATGACGGTAGTCAATGCCAGTATCGATAATGCCGATTTTTACTCCCTTACCAGTATATTGACTACTTCTCAATTCATCTGTTAAATTTCCCATTACAAAAGGAATACTTTCATTGGTATCCACATGAAATGTGTTCACAGCCGACACTGTCTTCACGTAAGGAAGTGCCGCTACATTTTTTAATTCTGCTTTGTTTCCTTGCATGGAAAAACCGTAAAAAGCCTCTTGAAATATTGAATGAATGGTTAGCTTCGGGATATGCTGACGGATTTGCTGTAGGACAGCAGGTAACTTCTGTGCTTCTACTTCTACCATAACTGTTTCCTCAGAAGATGCTTGAGTGACTGGGACGTATAAAAAAAATGCTAGAAAGAAGCATAGTGTTGTTCTCAATGGAACGACCCCCTTTTCTTTCTAGCATTTGATAATTATCAAAGATTATGCAGTTGAAAATAACGTAAAATCCCTTGTACGATTCTCCTTGATGCTTCTCCATCCCCATAAGGATTCGAAGCATGAGCCATTTTTTTATAAGCTTCTTCATTGGATAATAGTTCCGTTGCTAAAGCAAAGATTGTTTCTTCCTCTGTTCCTGCCAGCTTCAGTGTTCCTGCTTCAATTCCCTCAGGACGCTCAGTTGTATCACGAAGCACCAATACTGGTACACCTAGGGAAGGTGCTTCTTCCTGTACACCTCCTGAATCTGTCAAAATCAAATGGGACCGGGCGGCAATGTTATGAAAATCAATCACATCCAACGGTTCAATTAAATGGATACGATTGTGGCCTCCTAATATTTCATTGGCAATTTCACGAACAGATGGATTCATGTGCATCGGATAGACTACTTGAACATCGTCATAGCTGTCTACTAAGCGACGAATAGCCTGAAACATGCTGCGCATAGGCTCCCCTAAGTTTTCACGACGGTGGGCAGTCACTAAAATAAGACGATCCCCCTCTAGCAAGTCCAACACAGGATGCTGATAGTTTTCCTTCACAGTTGTTTTTAATGCGTCTATGGCTGTGTTCCCTGTTACAAAAATACTCTCTCTACACTTTCCTTCCTGAAGCAAGTTCTCTGCTGCTTTTTGTGTCGGAGAAAAGTGCAGGTCTGCCAAAACACCTGTCAGTTGGCGGTTCATTTCCTCTGGATAAGGTGAATATTTATTCCATGTCCGCAAACCAGCTTCTACATGGCCAACAGCTATTTGGTTATAAAATGCTGCCAAGCTAGCGATGAAAGTGGTAGTTGTATCACCATGAACCAAAACAATATCAGGTTCTACTTCTTTCATCACTTTGTCCAGTCCTTCTAACCCATTTGTAGTTACATCCATCAGCGTTTGACGATCCTTCATCATATTCAAGTCATAATCAGGGGTAATTTGAAAAATTTTCAGTACTTGATCAAGCATTTGCCGATGTTGTGCTGTTACGGTCACGATGGATTCAATACTGTCCGGGTATTTATCCAATTCTAGAACAAGAGGAGCCATTTTTATCGCCTCCGGTCTTGTCCCAAAAATAGTCATTACTTTTATTTGACCTGTCACGAATACATCCCATCCTTTTTTTATTTATGAGAAAAGGGCTGTGAAAAACAGACAGATATGTCGCCTATTTCTCACAGCCTACTTCTATTTTTTACTTCGTTCCAAACAATCTGTCTCCAGCATCACCTAATCCTGGAACAATATAGCCATGGTCATTTAATTTTTCATCTAATGCGGCTAAGTAGATGTCTACATCAGAATGTGCATCCTGAACAGCTTTCACCCCTTCTGGCGCCCCACAAATACATAGTAATTTAATGTTTTTTGCTCCGCGTTTTTTCAAGGAGTTAATTGCCTCTACTGCTGATCCTCCTGTTGCTAGCATTGGATCAAGTACAAGGAAGTCACGCTCTTCTACATCACTTGGAAGCTTGACATAGTATTCCACCGGCATTAATGTTTTTGGATCGCGATATAAGCCAACATGTCCTACTTTTGCTGCTGGAATTAAATCAATAATACCATCTACCATTCCAAGTCCAGCACGTAAGATAGGTACCAATCCTAATTTCTTCCCTGATAATTTTTTTACTGTTGCCTTTTCTACAGGTGTTTCAATTTCTACCTCTTTTAGAGGAAGATCGCGTGTTACTTCAAATGCCATCAGTGCAGCAACCTCATTAACTAATTGACGAAATTCTTTTGTTCCTGTGTTTTTATCACGGATGTACGATAATTTGTGTTGAATTAATGGATGATCGAATACATATAATTTTCCCATTTCATGTTCCCTCCATGCTGTAAATAATATTGTTTTTCTATTATAGATTTTAACCTTTCATGGCGAGAATCACAAGAGGGGGTTTGAGAAATGGCCAAAACAACCAGTTCCCCAACCCCAAAACAAAGATGATGCTCTTACACAAGTCCTTCGTACAATGGAAATTTGTTTGTCAGTGCTTCTACACGTTGTTTGCTTTCTTGCAATACCGCTTGTTCTTCATAGTTTTTCAATGTAGTTGCGATAATTGAGGCAATTTCTCTCATTTCGTCTATTCCAAATCCTCTTGTCGTAACAGCAGCTGTTCCAATCCGAATACCGCTTGTAATAACAGGGCTTTCTGGGTCAAAAGGTATTGTATTTTTATTGACAGTAATGCCGATTTCATCCAGTATTTCTTCTGCCAATTTACCAGTAATATGCAGGTTCCGAAGGTCGACGGAGAGCAGATGATTATCCGTTCCACCGGAAACAATGGTGAGCCCTTCTTCCTGAAGCTTGTTAGCAAGGTACTTGGCATTGGCAACTACTTTGTTAGTGTAGTCTTTGAAGTTTTCTTGTAGCGCTTCACCAAAAGCTACTGCTTTTGCTGCAATAACATGCATCAATGGACCTCCTTGAATGCCTGGGAAAATGGCTTTGTCAATTTTCGCTGCAAATTCACCACGACATAAAATCATACCGCCACGAGGACCACGTAAGGTTTTATGGGTTGTAGTTGTTACAAAATCAGCGTATGGTACTGGGCTGTTGTGAATCCCCGCTGCAACAAGTCCGGCAATATGGGCCATATCAACCATAAAATATGCCCCTATCTCATCTGCAATCTCTCGGAATCTCGCAAAATCTATTTCTCGCGAATAAGCACTGGCACCAGCGATGATTAACTTCGGCTGATGTGCCAACGCTTTTTGACGAACCTCATCATAATCAATGCGTCCCGTTTCCTCTTCCACCCCATAGGCAACAAAGTTATATTGAACACCGCTAAAATTAACAGGACTTCCATGAGTTAAATGACCACCGTGAGATAAATTCATCCCTAACACTGTATCTCCAGCTTCTAAAACAGTAAAATATACCGCCATATTCGCCTGTGCACCTGAATGAGGCTGAACATTGACATGCTCGGCTCCAAATAGCTCTTTTGCACGATTGCGGGCGATATCCTCCACAACATCCACGTACTCACAGCCACCATAATACCGTTTTCCAGGATATCCTTCTGCATATTTATTTGTTAATACAGAACCTTGGGCTTCCATCACTGCTTTACTGACAAAATTTTCAGAAGCAATCAGTTCGATTTTTGCACGCTGTCTCCCTAGTTCAGCCCCAATGGCATGAAAAATCTCTATATCCTGCTGTTCCAAATTCTCCATTTTTTTCTCCTGCTTTCCCATATTTTTTGCTATAGCCCCATATTAATCTATCACTCTCTATCATTGCAATGTAAATGCTTGAGGGTGTAAGGAGGCTGTCCAAAAATTCGATTTATTCTCCATAATATAGAAAGAGTCAACTTAGAGAAGCTTGATTACATAGCTCTTCATCGTAGTTGACTCTTTCGGCAGGATGTTTGAAAAGGGGGGAATTTTCCCTTTTCAGACATCCTGTCACACCCTCGTTTTCCATTTTACATATACTGTGCTCGTTCTCCGCCGATTAACTTAGGGCGCGATGTTGCCATTGTCACATGAGCGCGACCGATTTTATCAATAGAAGTTCGCACTGGAACAGCCACATGTTTGATGTGCATACCAATCAAAGTAGCACCAATATCAATCCCACCGTGTGCACGAATAAATTCTACCAGCACAGCATCCTTCATCTGTTGAAAAGCACATGTAGGAAGGGCTCCTCCTGCCGAACGAACAGGGAGAGCTGATACAATCTCTAATTGATATTTTTCAGCAACTACTCTTTCTACTACTAAGGCACGATTAAGATGTTCACAGCACTGGAAAGCAAGATGCATGCCGGTTTCTTTTTGAAAATCTGCTAGCTCCTTGTATAGTATTTCTGCTACTTGCATAGTTCCTGCTGTGCCAATTTTTTCTCCGATCACTTCACTAGTACTACAACCTACAACAAAAATACCTCCTTGCTGGCTATGACCAAGGCTTGTAAATTCATTCAAAGAGGCGCGAAGCTCTTGAGCAATTTGTTCCATCTCTTTCATCACTTGTTTTCATACTCTGCAATTTTGTTGATGCGATTGGCATGGCGTCCACCTTCAAAATCTGTTGTGAGCCACGTCTTAACAATTTCCTTCGCCAATCCGCCGCCGATTACCCTTTCTCCCATTGCTAACATGTTTGTATTATTATGCTTTCTTGTTTCTTTTGCACTGAATACATCATGAACCAACGCACAACGAATTCCTTTTACTTTGTTGGCTGAAATAGACATCCCGATGCCTGTTCCACAAATTAGAATCCCTCTGTCAACTTCCCCTTTTACAACCATTTCTGCTGCTGGAACAGCATAGTCTGGGTAATCTACTGACCCTTCACATTCACAACCTAAATCTACGTATTCAACCTTCATTTCCTCCAATAAGGACATAATCTCCTTACGAATATGTACTCCACCATGATCTGACGCAATAACTACTTTCATGTCTTTTTCCTCCAGTATATTTGTGTACTAAACTCCATATAACAAATGATATCATTACTGACCCAAGTAATCCAACTCAAATTGGCAATTGACTGTTATTCAACTCTCTTAACAACTGCTCTATCTCATTCAACGTTTCCCTATATTCCACCAACGTTCCACCGTAAGGGTCCGCAATGTTCTTTGAACTTTTTTGAACAAACTCATACAAAGTGTACACTTTGTCCTTATACTCAGGATAAGAATGTACAGCGGCTTGTTTATGGTCATTTGTCATGGTCAACACATAATCTGCCCACATCACTATTTCTTCTTGCAACGGCGAAGCAGCGTGCTGAATGGAAATTCCCTTTTCTGCCAAGGCCTGCTGGGCATGTATAGATGCTGATTGGCCTTTCAAAGCAAATACTCCTGCTGATTTCACGTTAAATTTTTCCGATCCGATATGTTTTAACATCGCTTCTGCCATCGGACTTCTGCAAGTATTCCCTGTACACACAAATAAAATATTTTTCATGATGCTAGCTCCTCTAAAACAAAAATAATAATTTTAATCCAAATAAAAACAAAATACTTCCACCTATCAATTTCCCATATATTCCTACAATGTCTTTTACTTTACTACCTAACAACAGCCCTATCCAAGTGAAAAGCATACTCACTATTCCAAATAAACAAATGGTAATTCCTGTTTTGACACCGAACATTCCTAAGCTAAGCCCGGCTGAAAAGCTATCTATACTGATACCAGCGGCAAATAAAAGCAGTCCGATGCCAACTGGTAAGGATGCTTCCTCCTGCTTTTGAAAGGTAGAGAGGAAAAGGTGCACACCTAGTCCCACTAAAATCATCCCCCCCACGATGGTAGTCAGCATCCCTAATTTTACGGAGATAACTTCTCCAACGAAAAGACCGCATAAAGGCATGATGCTGTGAAATAATCCAACGGCTAGCCCTGTCTTGAAAATTTGCTTCCCTTGAAAATGAAGGAAGCCCATTCCTAGTGAAACGGAAAATGCATCCAAGCTAACAGCGACTGCAATGAGCAACAATGCCAACAATTCACCAGACATTCCTTCTCCCCCTGTAAGTGTACTCTACTACTACAATATGCACACATAAGGGGAAATAGTACGAGCCTCCAGGTTATTGAGTAGCCTACTCTTTGAGAAAGCGATGCCCACTCGCTTTTGTAAGACGATTCATAATTGCTTGCCCGATTCCTTTTTCTGTAAAGCTTTCGCTGTAAATAGCATCTATGTCATAATCATTAAATCTGCGCAGTACATCATATAGATGCTGGGCTACTGATGATAAATCTCTTCTCTCTCCACAAGCAAGGACAACATCAGCTTGATAATAGGATTGATTCTCGGCTGTTGTCAAAACACCGATTTTCTTTCCTGCCTGTTTCTCTTTGTTTACTATTTCCTGTAAAAATTCTTTGCTTCCTTCCACAATTACCAATGGAGCATCCGGAGCGTAATGTGTATATTTCATTCCAGGAGATTTTGGGGTGATTTTTTCATTTTTCAATGATTCGTCCATAACTACTATTCCAACCACTTCCTCCAATTGTTCCCTCGTCACTCCGCCTGGACGCAGGATAATAGGGATGTCTCCAGTGCAATCGACTACGGTAGACTCTACCCCTACACCTGTTGTGCCACCATCAATGACCCCAGCGATTTTCCCTTTTAAATCATCGTACACATGCCGTGCTGTCGTTGGGCTTGGTCGCCCTGAACGATTGGCACTCGGTGCAGCAACGGGTACATCAGCTGCTTTTAACAACGCCAAAGCAACGGGATGAGAGGGCATTCGAACACCAACAGTATCCAATCCCGCTGTCACTTTTTCGGATAAACCATCTTTTTTAGGCAAGATAATTGTTAATGGGCCTGGCCAAAAAGCATCCATAAGCTTTTCCGCCATCAACGGAACCTCCGTCACAATTGTCTGTAATTGCTCTTTCATGGCAATGTGGACAATTAGTGGATTATCACTCGGTCTACCTTTTGCTAAAAAAATCTTTTCTACAGCTTGATTACTCATCGCATCTGCTCCAAGCCCATACACAGTTTCCGTGGGGAAACCAATCACCTCTCCATCCCTTAGTAATTGTGCAGCTTCTTGAATCTGTGGATAACACGATAAGTTATTCACAGGATTATCCACAAACCATTGTTTTGTTTCCACTTTTTCATCACTCTTCCTACATGAACATTTTCTTAGATTATATTGCATTTATCCAAAAAAGAAAACCACTTTTATCCACAAATTGTGGATAAAAGTGGTTAAACCGTGGATAACTTCTGGATAATTATTTTTTGAAGAAGGTATAAGTTCGTTCAACTCCATCGCCTAGACCATCATTAATTGATAAGAGAAGTTACCCACTCCTTTATGAAAAATTTTACTTCTACTTTCTCTTTTGATTCTGTCTCTTCGCTAGCTGCTGATGCTAATTCATTCTCTTGTTTACTTTCACTATCTTCATTTGAAGTTTCTTTCACTGTCGTTTCTACCGTTGACTCTTCGCTAGTTTGGGTAGTTTGAACTGCATCCCCATTGGAAAAGTCCAAGAAACATAACGGTGGGAACAGTACGCACCACCAGTTCGCACCTTCCCCCGCCCCTAACGTGATTAAAATTGCTTCATATTCTCCAGCTGGGTATACAAAACTTCCATATAACTTGGTAGGGAAATCTACATTTCTCTTAAACTCTACTTGATATGATTGCTGGCTATTTTCTTCTTTTAACGTATCTTCCACAATTTGTTCAATATCACCTAAATGACTTTTAATTACTTGTCTACCTGCTTCCAGCGACGTTAAATCAGCCACCCATTTATTAATATTTTCATTGACCTTATCTCGAATTTCACGCTTTAACGATTGATCAGCTTCCGAATCACTATTGGCAAGAATTCTTAGACGGATAGCCTCCTTAGGAATCACTGTATATTCACTTGCTTGCACATAGTTTTTCCCTATATATGAAAAATAAATCATCCCTATGGTTATCAATAGAAAAAATGACGCTAATATCCTTTGCATTCTCCCCACTGCCCCTCTCTTTTCTCTCTAGGAACAGTATGGACATGTATTCTATGATTTAAACAACAATGGTCTGCGGGAGATGGATAAAAAATACCCATCCCCCGCAGACCACCGAAGAAAAAATCAAAGCAGATGGTGCCCTCGGCGCAGGGACTGTTTGCCAAGGCGATTGGCGAAAGCGGCGGTGCGTTGTCCTCGGGCACGCTGGCAA